>JBAVAV010000378.1:0-9258 GCA_049585895.1 Candidatus Sulfotelmatobacter sp.
GAATGGTCCACATCCGGAAATGATGTCGCCAAGGGATCGCCAAATACAGTAGTTGCCTCCCGGAACCCGACACCATGCTTCCGCTGGTTCGCCGCATCTTTGCGCGCATCCCATTCGAACTCCATCCCGATTCAGTATAAACAGTTCGTGCAGGGCCAGCCTCTTACTCGTTCAGCGGTCAAGCTGGTAGATCCCAACGGCGTTAGCAGCCCTTACATGGACTAAGTACTGAGCTTTCCGCGTTCGGTCCGCTGTCGGCCGTCTAGGCAATAGATTACCGTACTTGAAGTTGTCCTGGCAGCGGATGTCGTGCCCCAATACTCCCGCGCTAAAATGGGTGGGTCTGGAGATTACGTGCCATGAAAATTCGCATCGCGGTCATGATCCTCCTGGGTCTGCTTACCAGTGCCAGCATCAATGGTGCCACAGACCCGTTCGGACAACTCACTTCTGCGGAGGAGGCACTTCTAAAGCCGCAGATCGAAAGGTGGATTCACGATCAAATGAAACACGATTGGTCTGACATGTGGGAAATACAGGATCAGACGCCAGAATTGGAAAACGAATTGCTAGGACGTAAAGACGCGCCCGATATGGACCGGCATGAATATGTGCAGGCCATGCGAAGCACCATCGGGATCGGATACCCGGAAATAAAGGCGTTTAGGTTGACTGAGGTCGACAAAGAAGCCGACGGGTTCCAAGTTGTGGGCTGCGCGAAGCTGCAACGTGAAGAATGGAAGAAGATAACAGAACAGTACGTCCGCCTGAAGGTCGTGAAGGGGAAGGTACTTTTCGGGCTGTACGAAGGAAGCGGCGAGGAGTGCAAGCCCTAGAGGGCGAGGGCATTCCGGGGCGTGCCAGGTCTAACTTCCGCTTTCTCGATGATCTTGGCATACGTGGTAAGCGCGATCAGCGGGAAGTACTGCCGGTACAGGTGATACATCAGATAGAACACGCGGGGAAAGCCCGTGCCGGTGAAGAGCGATTCGTCCCAGGAACCGTCTGCCCTCTGCGTGCGCAGCAGATAGGCGATGCCCCGCGCCACCGAATCGCTGCGCGTGTCGTTGACGGCAAGCAGTCCCAGAATCGCCCACGCGGTCTGCGACGGAGTGCTCGGGCCCACGCCGCGCGTGCTGGGGTCGTCGTACGAATCACATTTTTCGCCCCAGCCGCCGTCCGGGTTCTGCATCATGCGCAGCCACTCCGCTCCCTGCTGAATGCAGGGCTCATGAAGATCCATACCCATGGCTTCCAGTCCGCGCAATACCAGAGCGGTGCCGTAGATATAGTTCACTCCCCAGCGGCCGAACCAGCTCCCATCCGGCTCCTGCTCGTCCCGAATAAACTGGATCGCCCGCTTCACCGCCGGATGGCTCTTATCATATCCGTAGGTCGCCAGCATCTCGAGAATGCGGCCTGTGATGTCGACCGTCGGCGGATCAAGCATCGCGTTGTGATCGGCAAATGGAATATGTTGGAACACCATCTTGTCGTTGTCTTTGTCGAACGAGGCCCACCCGCCGTTCTTGCACTGCATCGAAAAGATCCAGTCAATGGCGCGCTGTACCGACTCCCGCTGATAGCGCCCATTGGGATGTTCCACCCGGCTCAGCCCCAGGCAAACCATTGCACTATCATCCACATCGGGATAAGACTCATTGTTGAACTCGAAGTACCAGCCGCCCGGCTGGCCCTTCGGGTTATTCACCTTCCAGTCGCCCGCGTTGCGAACCTGCTTCTGCAGAATCCAGTCGGCGGACTTGACCATGCGCGGATCGTTCGCCGGCACCCCCGCCTCGCCCAGCGCAAACAGCGCATACGCCGTATCCCACACCGGTGAGGTGCAGGGCTGCATGCGGAAAGTGTCCTCCTCTTCGATACCCAGCTTTTCAAACTCGTCCAGCGCCCGGATTACCTGCGGATCGTCAGTGGAATATCCCAAGCAGCGTAGCGCGATGATGGCATTCATCATGGCGGGATAAATCGCGCCCAGCCCGTCGCTCATCTCGAAGCGCTGCAGCATCCACTTCTCTGCCTTCTTCAGCGCGATTGAGCGCAGCGGACGTACGTGCACCCGCTCAAACCAGTGCGTGAGTCGATCCAGGCACAGGAAGAAGTTCCGCCACGAAACCACCTTCTTCGACCAGTGCAAGTGCATCCGCGATTTCAACATTCCGCCGGCAAATAACTCCTCTACACCCATCTCTCGCGGAATCTTCTTGAACGGCTTCTTGGCGTAGCAGATCGAAAGCGGTACCAGGATGGCCCGCGACCAGGCGGAAATCTCGTAGATGTTGAACCAGAACCAGTTGGGAAACAGCACGATCTCCGGCGGAATGGCCGGCACCGCGTCGTAGTCGTACTGCCCGAAGAAACACAGATAGATCTTGGTGAAAGTGTTGACCTCAGTCACTCCGCCGAGTTCGAGAATTTTCTTGCGCGCACGCGTCAGCGCGGGGTCATCCGCTTTATACCCTGCCAGCTTCAGCCCGAAGTACGCCTTCACAGAAGCGCTAACATTCGACGGCCCATGGGCGTAGATGCCCCACCCGCCGTCTTCGTTCTGATGCTGCAGAATCCAATTCGCGGCTTTCTGGAAACGCTCCGCGCTGCCCGTCCCCAGCAAGGTGTGCAGCAGGATGTAATCGGATTCGAGCGTGGTATCGGCTTCCAGTTCGCCGCACCAGTAGCCGTCCTCGTGCTGCTGGGAAAAAAGATGCTTCCGTGCGGCAGCAATAGCCGCCGACACACGGCTCGCCAGCTCGTCAATCTTGCCGAAACGCAGTTGTGGAGCGGATGTTAAATTCGAAGAAGTTAAGCTCGAAGAAGCCAAATTAAAATCGGGGGAGTTTGTATCCATTCAGTGCGGCTCCGTTAATCCGCAGACGCGCTCGCCGGAGCGGCCGCGATGGCCTCGACGATTTCCGGGGGCAAGCCAAAGCGCACATTCTCCGGCATCACTTCCAGTTCCTGCACGTTGCCGAACCCTTTGGCAGCCAGGAACTTCATGGTTTCTTCCACTAGGCACTCCGGCGCCGAGGCGCCGGCCGTCAGCGCAATGGTTTTCACGCCCTGCAGCCACTCTGGCTCAATGTCTTCGCAGCTGTCGATTAGATGCGCGTTCGTCCCCAGGTTGCGGGCCACTTCCACCAGCCGGTTGGAATTCGAGCTGTTTTCCGAGCCCACCACCAGCAGCAAATCTGCCTCCGAAGCCACTTGCTTTACCGCGACCTGGCGGTTCTCCGTGGCATAGCAGATATCCTGCGCCGCCGGCCCTTTGATGTTGGGAAACTTCTTCTTCAGCGCCGCAATGATGTCTTTTGTCTCATCCAGGCTCAGCGTGGTCTGCGTCAGATACGCCACCCGGTTCGGGTCCGGCACGGCCAGGGACCACACCTGCTCCGGCGTTCCCACCACCTGCGTCACCAGCGGAGCCTCGCCCAGCGTCCCAATCACTTCGTCATGATCGTGGTGCCCAATCAGAATCAGCGAATACCCTTCCTTGGCGAACTTCACCGCTTCCACGTGGACCTTCGTGACCAGCGGACAGGTCGCGTCAATCACGCGCAATCCGCGCTTGCGGCTGTGCTCCCGTACTTCGGGCGAAACCCCATGCGCGCTGTAGATGACGCGCTCCCCGTTAGGAACCTCATCTTCGCTGTCGACGAAGATCGCGCCCTTGCCGCGCAACTCATCCACGACAAAACTGTTGTGAACGATCTCTTTGCGCACGTAAATCGGCGGACCGAAGGCCTCCAGCGCGATGCGGACAACATCAATGGCCCGCACCACCCCGGCACAGAACCCCCGCGGCTTCAACAGCAGTAAAGTCTTTCCTTCAGATTTCGTCGGCATGTTTAAGCGTTATCGAACCCTGCTCCTCGGATCATCCCCAAATTATTTGGGGATGCAAAATGCTGACACAAAAGCCGCATTACCAGAGTACACAAACCCCTATTGTCGCGTACCTATAAACTACCGGAAAGTATCCTTGTGGTCAACGTAAGCCACAGAAACGGCAAGGATTACCAGCGAATGGAAAGAAATACCGGGCGAAAGGAAACGGCGCAGGAGTAGGTCACTCTGGCCCTTATTCCCATCACCAGCGGACGAGAGCCTGCCCTTAACGAAGTCGAAGGGCATCCCGTACGGGGTATTTCAAACCTACCGACTACCCCTACCACAGCCGCCTTACGTCATACCGATCGATTATTCGGTCTGAGCTCACAATCGGCGCACCGAGCAATTGCGCCTGTGCCACCAGCAGGCGGTCAAACGGGTCGCGATGATGAAGCGGAAGCAGGCCGGCGCGGACTGCCATATCCAGCGTAATCGGCAATTCTGTGAACGACTGCTGCTCCAGGACGCGATCTAGTTCCTGAATTATGAACTGCGGCTCCATCTTTCCAGCGCTGACCTTGATTGCAATTTCCCAACCCACCACTGCCGAGACGAGTATGTCGTTGTCTCGATTCGCGAGGATTGTTGTGGCCCGCTTGGAAAGCCGGCCAGCATCTTCCAGCCACCAGACCAGGGCGTGAGTGTCGAGAAGCACTTTCACATGGTTGAACGCTGCGACAGGTGTTCAACGGATGTGGCTTATTCAAAACCCAGGTCTTTCAGTTCCTGGTCGGTCAGCGGGTCGAAGGCGTCTGGCGTGTAGGATATCTTTCCCTTCCACAGCCCGGGAGTCCGCTTCTTCTTGTGCTCTACCGGCAACGCCACCAGCTTCACCACCGGCGTCTTCCCTCGAGCAATCACAATCTCCTCGCCGCGGCATGCCTTGGCGATGAGCCGCGAGAGCTGCGTTTTTGCCTTATGGATGGTGATCGTTTCCATGTCCGATAGGTGTTAGCTAACCCAGCTTAGCTAACTATGCGCGCCTCGTCAAGGGGTTCTTAAATGCACGGGCCGCCGTGCCTTCTAAAATAATCTTCCAGCAGCCCCTTAATGCCCGGGCGATACTTCTCAGAGTGCCTTCACTTCCCCTTCGGCTTGGAAACGGATACGGATAACAAAGATTAAAGATGAATGAGCCTCCCGGTGTGGCGCTAGTTGCGGGCGACGCCTTCTCCGATGCTGGCAACGAATTTCGGCGAGTGGCTCTTTATGCGCTGCTGAATCCCAAGCCTGAACTCGCGCCACAGATTCAGCCCCGCGTCATTGCCAACAGTCGATCCGAAATCGCTGAACGGCTCCCCACGAGACCGCCTCCACGATGGACGGGAGGCGGTGCTCGCGGCCACTGAGGTCAGCGCCCCCAGGAAATACGAAGTATTCAGCCTGAGCCTTCCCGAGTCATCCCGGGTGACGAAAATGCGCGAAGCCGCATGCGTGGCGCGGTCCAGCAAATTGCCGTCGCTTGAAGAGTAATAACCCCGCTGCTGCGATGGCGAATTTAGGAACTTACTAAAAGCCGTGCCCGATCTGGTTTGGCTGGTTACCGCCTGGTCAAAAAATGCTATTGACCTTTGCCGCATCACGCCGGGGTAACCACCTATCGTGGCACACTTCAAAGGTGTGCGTGTTTCCTCAACCAGCAAGCTTAATGTTTGTTTCTGAGTCGCGGTCAAAACCGAAGGAGCGTCGGGAAGGGATTGGTCTGCGTTCTGGCACACCGCCCCGCACACAGCCAGGAACACGAAGGAAGCGACCCCAACGGTTGCACTTCGCTTTCCCATACTCCAGCTCCAAAAGGCGCAAACTGCGTACCATCAATTTCCAGCAACCAGCCCTGCAAGCTGCCTCGACATTAGTACTTAATGCCGTATGCTTCCGAGCAATACTGCTCATCCTGCCGGCATAGACCCGGACATAAATTGGTTGAAAAAAGAGATGCTGTGGTTGCGAACGAATCAACTAATGTAGGGGGTTTTCTATAGGACTATCAGTGTCCACAAAGCCGGCAGTGGCTAAACGGCGCCTGTGTCAGCATGCGGGTTGGGAAACGTCCTGCGCAGTCTTGGGCAGATCCAAGCATCGACCTAGGAATGACTAACCAGCGCGCCGGATGCGAGAGGCCTTTTCCGGGCCAGCGTCGTTCTTTTTCCTTTCCTTTGCTAACTGTTCCACGGCCTCAACCGCCATCCCTTTTACGTACACCATTTCGCCGCCCAGCCACCCACCAATCCCTGTCGCAATAACGCCAAGGAGGGAAAGTGCGAAAGGTAGCTTGCTCCTTTCCTCAGCTCGAAACCGCAGCCATAGGTCCAGCGTAAAGATAACCAGCGCGCCAAGACCCAGCAAAAGGTGTGCGGTTGCAATTCGCTTCATCTCTGCTTCGTCGATAGAGAGATAGTCGATGAAACCCGGAACCGCGGCCAGGATTGCTCCCGCAATTCCGCCGGCTATCGAATACTCGGCCACCGTACTCCAGACTTGGGCTCCTCCCGAAAGACGAACTACATCGCAGATAAGCGAAAAGACCCACAACCCTATAGGAAGACCGACTAACATTGGGTGAATTGGATGTTTAGCGATACTCGCAGGACTGGACATTTGGCATCTCCTGCTGAACAGCATTGCGGCTGGGAAGCTCCGCGGCAATACAGTAAATTCGCAATCCTCCTGCGAGGTTCACCTTAGGTTGGAAGTCAGCCCGCCAGGCGAGAGTTACCCAGCGAGCAGCGCCACGCCTGTTGCCACCAGCACCGCCGCAATCCATCGCCGCCGGTCAACGAGTTCGTGCAGAAATATCCTGGCAGCAAACGCGTTCCCGATAAAGGTCAGGGAGGCCGCCGCAGGCGCGACTAAACTCACGTCTCCCCAAGAGAGCGCGAACAATAGGCTGAAGAAAGCAAACGCCATGGCCACAATGCCCAGCGAAAAATTGGGATTGCGCAGGGTTCGCCCCACCACGCTCCACAACCCGCTGCGCCGCCACAAAGCGCCCACATCTCCGACCTGCTTCATGGCGCGCGCCAGCAGTACGTCCCCGATCACGGAAGCCACCACAATGACGAGAATCCCGCCCCACGTGTACGCCAGAGAGGTCGCGGAAAAACTGCGTGGCCCTTCCGCAACCGCTGCATAGCCGCGGAGCGGCGTAAGAATACAGCCCACGGCGCAAGCCGTGGGGAACGGACGCAACACCAGCCAGCCCCGAAGGGGCGAAAGAAGTCCGCTCATCGAGGGGCTCCGCCGGACACCGCCGCGTCCGCGCGTACCGAATCCTTCGCGAGACCCGCGTCCTGATAAGTATGCGTGGTGAGCGCAGGCCCACCCGCCACAAACCCCACGCCGCCGGAGATCAGCGCAATCCCCAGCCAGCGCAGCGGACTGACCTGCTCATGCAGAACAAATCGGGCAATCAGCGCCAGCAGCACGTACCCGAGCGAAGTCGCAGGTAAAACAAAAGTGAGGTCCGCCCAGGAGAGAGCCGTCGTATAAGTGGCGAAGAAGGCGAAAAGCAAAACAATCCCCACCGCCACCCAGGGATTCAGCACAGCCAGGATTAAGTCCAGCGGATGCTGCAGAGAGATCGCTCCGCTTTGCTTCATTCCGTGCGAGAGCATCGAGTCCCCGGCTGCGGCGAATACCGTGACTCCGGCCAGCACAAGATATTTGCGAAAGGTCACTGGAAGATAAACTCACCACGGAGACACGGAGGCACAGAGAGAGGACAGACGGAACAGTTAGCGAATTTCTCCGTGTCTCTGTGTCTCTGTGGTGAAAAGCTTTTTTACCCGGGAAGTGCTGCCGCCGCAGCCTCGTCGCTATGCTTCTTGACCAGCTTATTGCGCATGGACCGCACTTTCAGGAAGGTCCTGGCTTCTTTGTACAGCCGCTTGCGGTCATTGCTGTCAAACGCAGCCTTCCTCAGAATGCGGAACACGGCCTTGGGCCGGAAGTAATACTCATCGTAGAAGCGATGGACAGCCGAAAGAATGTCATCGGCAGGCAGCCCGGGATACTGGATGTGCGCCAACTGATGGCCTCCCTCATCGACCATCTTGTTATCGCCGACCATGAATCCATTCTTCACCGCATAGTCATAGAGCTCGGTGCCGGGATACGCATGCGCCACCGAAACCTGAATGGTTTCAACGTCGAGTTCTTTGGCGAAGGCGATGGTGTTGTTGATGGTTTCGTGTGTCTCGCCCGGCAGCCCCATGATGAAGTCGCCGTGGATCACCAGGCCCAGCCTGTGGCAATCCTTGGTGAACTGTCGCGCCCGCTCGATGGTCGCGCCTTTCTTGATGTTCTTCAGAATCTGCTGATCGCCCGATTCATAGCCCACGATCAACAGCCGGCAGCCCGCGTCTTTCATCGCCTTGAGCGTCTCGTAGTCGGTGGTGACGCGGGAAGTGCAAGACCACGTAAGGCCGAGCGGCTTCAGCTTGGCGCACAGTTCGATGGTGCGCGCCTTCTGAATATTGAAGGTGTCGTCGTCGAAGAAAAACTCTCGGACTTCCGGCCAGTATGCCTTGACCTTTGCCATCTCCGCCGCCACATCGTCAGTGGAGCGTTTCCGCCAGGGATGTCCGCTCAGCGTTTGCGGCCACAGGCAGAACGTGCACTGCGCCGGACAGCCGCGCGTGGTATAAAGCGAAACGTAAGGATTCAGCAGGAAGGGCACGTTGTAGCGCGTCACATCCAGATCGCGCTTGTACACGTCGGTAACGTGCGGCAGCGCGTCGAGATCCTGAATCTGCGGCGCGTCAGGATTGTGCACCACCTTGCCATCTTTCAGGAAAGACACGCCGGCGATTTCTTCCAGCGGCTTGCCATTGGCGTAGTCGACGACGGCGTAATCGAATTCTTTTCTCGCGACGAAATCGATCGAGGGACAATCACGCAGAGATTTTTCCGGCAGCACGCTCACGTGCGGCCCCACAAAGGCAATCTTGATCTTTGGATTCACATCCTTGATAGCCTTCGACAGCCCGATGTCGCCAGGGAAGCCCGGCGTCGAGGTGAAAAGCACGAGAAACTCGTAATCGCGCGCGATCGCGATGGTCTGCTCCGCTGAAATGTGATGCGGAGGCGCATCCAACAGCCGCGCCCCCTCAAGCATTCCAGCCGGATAAGCCAGCCACACCGGGTACCAAAACGACTCGATCTCGCGGGTGGCGGGCCAACGGGACCCGGCGCCACCGTCGAAATTCTCAAAAGAGGGTGGGTTTAAAAACAGTGTTTTAAGAGGCATAGTGAGTGAGCACTTATTTTAGCATCTGCGAGTGGCAAGTGCGTCGAAAACCAGTGTTGATGCAGATTCATCCGAATAACGGAAGCGATTCCGGCCAGTTTACTTCG
>JBAVAV010000379.1:0-1577 GCA_049585895.1 Candidatus Sulfotelmatobacter sp.
CCTATCATATTCCTTACACGTAATATTACCATCTGGTAACTATTAAAGTTATATACTTACCTTTGTAGAGTATATGTATGGAATATATAGAAATGATTGGATGGATCGCATTGGGATTCGTGCCGACACTTGGGATGCTAGAATACACAATTCGAAAACCGACCAAAAGAACGTTAGTAAGACTATTTGTAGACAGATAGTCTTATCATTTTTTTCGAAATCAGTCAAAAGTCAGAGAGATGGAGATATCTTACTGTTAAGCCGCCAATAGAACATCCAGAAAGATATGGTTGGTGGCTAAATGAATTGGAATCACTTGGTATTAGTGCAAAGAGAACAAACGAGCTGAATGATCTAAATGAAATCAGCAGCCTAGCTGGGCACATCCACCTATTGAAATATGTGGACTTCTTGGCCTCTAAACTTTAAAATCCCGTCACATACCGTGAAACCCTTGAAATATTCCTCCTAGAAATGTGACAATACGTTTAGTGCATGGAAGTATAAAGAGTACGAGACAAAGATATCGAACAGAGAAAAGCAGCTAAAGGACATTTGGTATTGCCAATTTAATAGCTCTACGTCTTAATATAATAGCTAACGCAATGGATACAATTGATAGTGCCGTGGCAGTAATGAATATGAGATTGTATGATTCAGCAGAGGGAAAGTATTGAGCGATTCCATTAATTCTCAGTATAGATTGATTAGACTGCATATACATCCCTGCAAGTGCCGGACCTACTGCCGCTCCTACAATTCTCATGAGCATACTAGTACCAAGAGATATTCCCATGAATTGCTTTGGAGTAGAGAGTATGGTTACATTCATTGCTCCTACATTTGTTAATGACAAACCAGTAGAAAGAACTGCAAGGTTTGCTGATAATGATATGGGGGTTGAATGGAACATAAGTAGGCCGAGGAATCCAGCCGAGGTAATGGATGCACCAGCTATGACGGGCTTCATTGACCCTAGCTTGGATATAATAAAACCAGATGTCGGCCCAAAAACCAAGAGTATAATTGCGAATGGCAATTGTATGTTGCCAGTACTAACAGCATCTTCACCAAAGCCAAGTGGTGCAGGGTTTCTTGCCAGAATGGGTATTGTCTGAAATACCATAAACATAGAAAATCCTACAATCATTATTATCAAATTTGCTGGCAGGACGGTTTTGTGCAATAGTAGTCTAAAATCAACTAATGGGTTTGTTGATCGCTTTTCTAACAATATAAAGAGTGCTAGTGAGATAATTCCTATAATAAGAAAGATAATAGTCTGTAGCGATCCTGTTGTTGTTCCTCCATTTCCACCTGTTTCCAAGTAGGTAAGTACTAGTAGAAATGAGGTAACTGTAACAGCCAATGTTATTGCACCTTTAATGTCAACAACGCTGCGTCTATCTTTACCACCTATATTGTTGTTAGTCTTATTGTCTTTGGATTCAAATCTTTTCTGATCCGTTTCAACCGACAATCGACCATGTTCTTGCTCTTCTGGTTGTCTTTCTTTTTCTACTTCTTCTTCATTTACACGAATAAAACGCGATACAATAATTAATAGAGTAATAGAT
>JBAVAV010000380.1:0-1669 GCA_049585895.1 Candidatus Sulfotelmatobacter sp.
ACTACGAACTTGGATGGGCTGAGCAGCTTAACTCCACCCCCGCGCTGTTTCGCCGACGCCATCGCCTTGACCAGGACACCAATGCCACTGGAGTCGATCATGGGTACCTCGGCAAAATTGATGACCAGGCGCGTATCCCCGGCCGAGAACGCGTCCTCCATGGCCTGGCGGAAGCTGTCGACTCCGACGCCCAGTCGTACAGCACCGCGAATCTGAATAATCTGAACCTCGGAAAGCCTGCGAACGCTGATTTCCATCGTGGTCCTCTGACCCACTGAAACCGAAACCGCCCGCTACTCGTCTAGCGGTGCAGTTTAGTAACTGTATTAACCATTGTCACTCCGAAGCCGATCTTGTCGGCGAGGAATCTGCTTCTGCCGGCAAACAGCAGATTCTTCGCGCGATCCTGCCGCGCTTCGGAATGACAATTCGGACAAGTTCATATTGCTCCACTCCCAGCTACGGTGAAACATTGACAGCGGGGGGGCGATTTGTTAGATTGCCCGCTCAAGTTACGGGAGCCGCCGCGAATTTGCAAGTGCGTGGCGCCCGCGCCCTCCCCGCATTACCCACGTCGCCTTGCGATCGGTAAAGGGCGCCCAGAAACAACAAATGCCCAAATCGGCATCTGTCGAGTTGCAGGCCCGGTTCCTGAGTGCCCTGCTTCAGGAGCGCGAAGTTCAGCCTCGTGCGTTTCTTCTGGCTCACCAGATCACCGAAATCCTTCCCGGCGCTGCGGCGGTAGTCTATCTGCTTGAGGAAGAACAGGGGACAATGCGGTGGTCCCCCAAGGCTGTAGCCGGGGAGATCCACCTGGACGACGCGCTCATCCCACTTGACTCGGGCACGTTGGGTCTTCTCGCCAGGCAAAATCAACCGTTGCTTCTGTCCGGGGCAACGCTCGTCCGCGAAGACTACGCTCACCTGCATGCGCGACGCTCGCTGCTGTCGCTAGCCTATGTTCCGATGATCGTCAACGAGACGCTTATCGGAGCTTTGGAAGCCGCCACGTTCGATGAAGCGCTCGATGAAGCCGACCTGGTTGGGCTCGTCGAGTTTATCGACTACGCCGCTCCCGGCTTTTCGAGTGCAACCCATTATGAGACGGAGCGCAATTCTCACCTCGAGTCGATCTCCCGCCTGACCCAGCTCTATGACGTCGAAAAAGTATTCAACTCGACCCTGGAAATGGACGAATTGAACCCCATTATCACCGCCAAGGTGCGCGAAATCCTCGAAGCTCAAGCGGTCAATCTTTGGCTGGTGAAGGATGAGCATGAATTGCTGCTGATCGATCGGGCTGGAGAAGATTCCACAAGAGAGGTCGGAGCGGCGGAAAAAAGCGGGGAAGGGTATGTAGCCGATGCCTCCGATTCGGGCGATCCCTTGCTGATCGAGGACCAGAATGACGAGCGCCTGCAACGGCGAAACGCGGGCCGGAACGGCGGCATCTTCTCGGTCATCGTTGCTCCCCTGGTGGCTAAGGGATTCCAGGTAGGCCTGATCGAAGTCGTTAACAAGCTGGATGGAACGCCGTTCCATGAAGACGATCTGTTTCTGCTCAGTTCCATTGCCGATACCGCGGCGTCGGCCCTGAATAATGCCGGAATGTTGCAGGCGGAGCGTAAGGTCGAGATTCTCGAAACGCTGGTCAAGGTGAGCGCTGAAA
>JBAVAV010000381.1:0-4860 GCA_049585895.1 Candidatus Sulfotelmatobacter sp.
TTCGCCACAAAATCGTAGAGGGCTTCGGTCTTGTCCAAATCCGTTGCGAAACCTTTGGTTAGCTCCTCGGCTTTTGCACGGACTTCCGGCGAAGGCACGCGCCGGTCTTTTTCCAGGGCGGCATACCAGCGGCCGATTTCCTCCCAACTGGTAAACGTGGTGAGCTGAACATCGGGACGGTCATCGTCGGCTTTCTTCTTTTTCTTTTTGTCCGCGTTGGGCTTGTTCTTGTCGTCGTCCTCGCGCACCAGGTGAGAGCTGGTCCAGCGATAAATGCGGCGGCCGTTCTCCTCGGAAATCTTCGGATCCAGACCGCTCTTGTTTTTCAGTTTCAGCGGGCGGCTGGCCGGAACGTCTACGCTGAGTTCTTCATCGAGGACGATGTTGTTTTTGTCGAAGTCGTAATCCGCCCAGAACTGCCCTGCGGCCAGCGGCGTGTGAATCACCGTCACCAGATCGTATTCGAGCACTTCACCGGGACGCAGTCCCGGGACGGTGACGTGCTTCTGCCGGTAATCGGTGTAGACCGGGGCGTCGCGCTCGATGGGTGCGCTCAAGTCTTGTACGGCGTCGTCGCCCGCTTTTACTACACTGCCGTCTTTCTTGAGGACGCGAACGTAAGGAATTTCCAGTTTCTCGTTGGCGGAGTTGTAGCCGAACTGCAACTGTCCCCATTGCTGCACGCCTGCTTCGCTTTGCACGTGAATGCGGGCGATGATCTCCTTGCGCCCGGTGCCGTCGCTCTCGAAGCGGTAGTGAACGCCCAGTTGCTCGACGACGAAGCCTTCCTGGGAATAGTCGCGCTTTTTCTCGACCGGGTTGGGAGCGGCAGGCTCACCAGGGAGGGCAGCCTTGGCCTTCTGTTTGGACTTGGCGGTTGCGTCTGGGGGAGCGACAGAAGGATCCTGAGTTTGACGCGGCTGTGCCGCGACAGTTGAAGCGCCCAAGGCGCAGCAGAGGAGGCAGAGGCGAAGAAAGCGGGTACACATAGTTGAGACAGAATCGCTGGCCGAACGTGTCAGGTTAAGCGGCCCAATCCAAGGCCTAGGCTTGGGCTTAGCCTGATGATTACAGTGTAGCGGATTTGTGGCATCGCCCCCGGGTTGCGTGTTTTTCTCGAGTTACGGCGGTGACACGAAAAACCAGTATTTGTTCAACCGGATTTGTGTTTCGAACCGTTAAGACATTTCTTCGAGGCGCGCAGGATTGAGATGACATTTCTTTTCCGAAGTTCCCCGAAACCGTAGTAAAATCCGCCTCCGGAGGTTCTTGCATGGAAGATCGGGCCCCAGTTGCCTCTTCGCAGTCGCAGACCACAGATTCGCAAGGCACCCATACACATCGGCGCGAAGGACGCGGCGCCTGGGTTCTCACGGCTTACGGCATCTCCGGCCTGGCGCTTTTCGGCATCCTGGCATACTTCATTTCGGACTTCCTCGCTCACTAAGCCTTTCGGCCGTGATCGGCGGTTGCGTGCTTCGGACCCCTAGTTGTATGGTCCGGCATACGGATCAACCGTTCCCTCATCCATGCGCCCGGTTGAACGTGTTACAATGAGCCGCCTTGGAAGCTGCTGCCGCTTCGCCAAGGATCCGGCGTTTCCCCCACTAAGTATCGAGTAAGTACCGAGAAGGACACACGCGAGAACATCGTGGCCAAGCCCCCCGCGCCCAGCTCCGCACCCATTACTTACGCCGATGCCGGTGTGGATATTGACCGCGCAAACCGGACCAAGAAGCGCATCAAGTACCTGGCCCACAAAACTTTCACGCGGGGAGTGCTTAGCGAGATTGGGGGGTTCGGCGGCCTTTTCGCGATCGACAAGGCTAAATACACCGACCCGATCCTGGTCTCAAGCGTGGACGGGGTCGGCACCAAGCTTAAGGTTGCTTTTGAGATGAACCTGCATTCCACCATTGGCGCGGACCTGGTCAACCACTGCGTCAACGACATCGCCGTGCAGGGCGCTGCGCCCATGTTTTTTATGGACTACCTGGCGACCGGGCAACTGGATCCGACGATTGCGGAAAAAATTGTGGAAGGCATTGCCGACGCCTGCAAACACAATGGCTGCGCCCTCATCGGAGGGGAGACGGCCGAAATGCCCGGTTTCTATCCTGACGGCGAATATGATCTTGCCGGCTTCATCGTGGGCGTGGTCGAGCGCGAACGGATTATCACCGGGAAAAATGTGCAGGTCGGCGACGTAATCCTGGGGCTTGCTTCGAACGGGCTGCACACTAATGGATATTCTTTAGCGCGGAAGCTGCTGTTTGAGGTAGCGCGCTATTCGCCGGACACCTACGTCAACGAGATCAAGAACAAAGTCGGCAACGAACTGATGCGGACGCACAAGAGTTACTGGCCGACGCTAAAAAAGCTGGTCGACGGCGAATGCGTGACGGCCATGGCGCATATCACCGGCGGCGGGATCACGGAGAATCTGCCCCGGGTGCTGCCCCGTGGTACGGCCGCCGTTATTGAACTGCGGGCCTGGACGGTGCCGCCGCTGTTCGAACATCTACAACAACTGGGAAATGTCCCGCAGGAAGAGATGCTGCGCACTTTTAATATGGGACTCGGAATGCTGCTTGTCGTTCCTTCGGCGAAATTCAAGAAAGCGCAGACGGTGCTGGAACGCATCGGCGAGAAAGCTTACACGGTGGGCCGCATCGTGAAGGGCGAGCGCAAGGTAACATATAGTTGAGAACCGAAGCTCATTTACCACGGAGACACTGAGGCACGGAGAAATCTGGATGGTATTTCGCTCGATTGCGGTTTAGAGCGGGCGTTCCAGTCGTTTTTTAATTCTCGGCCCTTGAGATTTTGCCTTAAAGGTTTTCTCCGTGTCTCGGTGTCTCCGTGGTGAATGAGCGCAGCTGACATGAAATCTCTCGGCATTCTGCTCTCCGGACGCGGCTCCAACTTCGTCGCCATCGCCGACAGCATCGACGCCGGGCGGATTCCGAATGCGCGCATATCGGTGGTGATTTCCAACAAGGCAGACGCACCGGGCATCGCCACGGCTCGTGAGCGGGGGCTGACCGCCCTCGTCATTTCGTCCAAGGATAGAACACGAGAAGAGCACGACCGCGAAGTAGCCGCTGCGCTAAGGCAGAACAAGGCCGACCTGGTTTGCCTGGCCGGATACATGCGGCTGCTTTCGCCCTGGTTCGTGCGGCAATTTCCGCAGCGCATTCTTAACATTCACCCCTCGCTGCTCCCCGCTTTCCCGGGACTGGAAGCGCAAGAGCAGGCTTTCGCCTACGGAGTGAAGGTTTCCGGCTGCACCGTGCACGTTGTGGATGAAGAGCTCGATCACGGCGCCATTATCGTGCAGAAGACCGTTTCAGTGATCGAGACTGACGACGAGCGCACGCTGGCGGCCCGCATTCTGGAGCAGGAACATATTGCTTATACGGAAGCGATCGTTATGGTTCTCGGGGGAGAGTTCGAAATCGTTGGCCGGAGATACCGGAAAAGAAAGTGACATGAGCCTGCCGCTATAATCGACGGGCATGCCCACCTTCGCGCCCGTTGACGAGCAGCTCCAGTATCTCAAGAAGGGCAGCGCGGAAATCATCCGCGAAACTGAACTGCGCGCCAAACTGGAGAAATCGCGCGCCGGCGGCAAGCCCCTGCGCGTAAAGCTCGGCATGGACCCGACGGCTCCCGACCTGCATTTGGGCCACACCGTGGTGCTGCGCAAACTCAAACATTTTCAGGATCTCGGGCACACGGCCATTTTTTTGATCGGGGACTTCACCGGCATGATCGGCGATCCCACGGGCCGCTCGGCCACGCGGCCACCGCTCACCCGCGAACAAATTGAGCAGAACGCCGAAACCTACAAAACACAGGTCTTCAAGATTCTCGACGCGAAGAAAACGGTTATCGATTTCAACCGCCGCTGGTTCGCCAAGTTTACCGCCGATGATTTCATTCGCATGGCCGCCAAGTACACGGTCTCGCAGATCCTCGAGCGCGAGGATTTTCACAAGCGCTTTCAGGAGGAAAAACCTATTGCTCTGCACGAGCTGCTCTACCCGCTGGCTCAGGGATACGACTCGGTCGCGCTCGAAGCCGATGTCGAGCTTGGTGGCACCGATCAGAAGTTTAACCTGCTCGTGGGCCGCGAGTTGCAGCGTGCCTACGGCCAGGAGTCGCAGGTGGTGCTGACCACTCCGATTCTCGAAGGCCTCGACGGCGTTCAGAAAATGTCGAAGTCGCTGGGGAATGCGATCGGCATCGACGAGCCACCCCTGGAGATGTACGGTAAGGTGATGAGCATCTCCGACGAGATGATGTGGCGCTACTACGAACTGCTGACGGATGTGCAGGTCGCCGAGATCGAGAAGATGAAGCGGGAAGCGCATCCGATGCAGGCGAAGAAAGATTTAGCGCGAAGGATCGTGGCGGACTTCCACTCAGGAGAAGCTGCCGCGAAAGCAACGGAGGATTGGGCAAAGCAGTTTCAGAAGAATGAAGTGCCGGAAAGCGTCGAAGAAATATCGATCAAGTTCGAGGACATTTTGACTGTGCCCTTCGCCGATGTTCAGTGGTCCATCGGTAGAGAGACTGGAACTATCACCATAGGAAAGTCATACCCGGGAGTGCGGCTAGATCGCCTTTTGGTGAAGTGTGGCCTTGCAGAATCAGGAACCGACGCATCGAGAAAGATTAAGGAGGGGGCAGTAAAGGTCAATGACGGAGTAGAGCAAAATATCTACATTCTGGTCACAGAACTGCCTATCAGGCTTTCCCTGAGAGTGGGAAAACGCTTGAGGGTTGCTGTGATCCATCGTTAGCACCCGAATGCCCCATGTGGGACAGCCGCCCTTGTTGTCCGGGCGACGAGGT
>JBAVAV010000382.1:0-5071 GCA_049585895.1 Candidatus Sulfotelmatobacter sp.
GGTGTGGGCTTGAAGCATATGCGATCACACAAACGTCCTACGCGTTAACCAGCGGGCAAGGTTTGTTGCTCCAGCAGCGAATTGCGTGTCCCCCTCCCTCTTCTAGCGAAAGATCGTCTGCTCACAATAGATCCCGCCAGGAAGGAGCGACCCACCGAAATCCTGCGCGCCATTTCGCGTTCTCATGGGCCGTCTGCGTCCGAAGGTAATGTAAAGTTCTGTGGGATTCCCTCAACGGGCGGGTCGGCTTGCTAAGATGGCTTCAGCAGCATCTGTGGCATGACCGGACGCAAATAGAAAGGAATCTCTTTTGAAAAGCTTGGTGATCCGTGCGGTTTCGTGTCTCGCGGTCGGCTGTCTGCTTTCCCTGGCGTCTCCGGCCCAACAGACGGACGTGCCCCCTGCCCCTCCTTCGAGCCAACAGACCCCAAACAAGCCCGACGCCCCGAACCCCTCAAGCGAGACCAACACTGGAGCGCGGCAGGGCAAGACCAAGCTGGAGAAGGAAACCGGCACCGTAAACGACCGTATTCTTGAGGTGATGCCCAACTACGGCACCGTGGAAAATGCGGACAAGCTGCCGCCGATTTCTACCGGACAAAAGTATCGGCTTGCCACCGCCGGGGTGCTGGACTATTTCACCTTCCCGTTCATCGGCGCACTCGCCGCCATCGATCAGGCCAATAATGCTCCGAAATCCTGGGGCCAGGGCTGGGGAGCGTACGGCCAGCGCTACGGCGCTTCTTTCGCCGACAATGGGATCGGCACCTACATGACCACCGCCATCTTTCCCAGCATGCTCCACGAAGATCCGCGCTACTACCAGTTGGGACACGGAACCATTACTCACCGGACGTTTTACTCGCTCGGCAAGCTGTTCGTTGCCCGAACCGATTCCGGGCATAGCCGCTTCAACTACTCCGAGAACATCGGCAATGCCGCGGCTGCGGCCTTTTCAAACGTTTACCACGCACCGGAAGATCGCACGCTGGGCCGGAACCTGGGTACCTACGGAATGCTCGACATGTGGGACGGCGTCTCAAACCTGATGAAGGAATTCTGGCCCGACATCCGCCGCAAGGTATTCCACAAACAGGACCGGGGCGCGGCACTGGAACCCGTAAATCCGACTCCCGCCAATCCGGCGCCGTAGCCGGGGCCCGTCCAAGCCAACGAACTCGTTCCTACTTCAATCACTTCCGGAACAACCGCTGAATGCCCACCGGAACGGCGGAAGCAGTAAGCGGAATGGTCAGGGTCCGCGGCGCTGGGTTCAAGGAACGTTCGGCAATGGTATAGCCGTCGACTTGCACCCGCAGCGTGCATGGCCGATTGGGTGCGTAGAAGGTGAAATCGCTGGTCTGAACCTTGGATCGAGCGATCACCTGGCCGTTGTTGGAATCGATCAGCGAAAATATGGCGCTGGTAACAGGCTTCTTGTCGTCCGTTTGCAGATGCACATCCACGGGCGAGTCGTGCGCGGCTGCCTGTCCATTTTGCGCAAAGACCACTGGCGGGATCACAAACCGGTCCCACCAACCATCGTCGGTGCCGGCCGCAGCCCGGGTAGGGGCCGGAGCCATGTTCAGCGGATCGGGTATACGGTACGGGGCTAACGTCATCGTCATCGCAAGGACGCTGGCGCCGGTGTAAAAAGCCTTCTTATTCGATTCCGCGGCAAAGATAAAACTGACCCCCACGGCGATCACAATCAGGGTGAGCGCTATAACCCATGGGTACGTCGTCACTCCCAGCACTTTTCCGACGGCTAACTGGAGATGATCTATATCGTTGGCGTCCGGTTTTTGCGCAATATCAGACCAAACCGACAGCAATCCGCCTGTTCCGGCCGAAAGGCCGAGGAAGATTCTCTGTGTGATGCCGGCGACTGGCGAAGCCGTCTTTTCTTCCTGCCGCTGATGAATTTCAGGATGCGGTGCCTCGCTGTGGACGCGGCCCGTTGAAGACTGCTGTCGTGGGCTTAGATTCTGGTTTGTTGCCATGCAGACCCTCCTGCCCGGATATCATTTCCCGGGCGCTTCCTTTGCGTTGGGGGGAATGCTCGCAGAAAGAAGTGATTCGTACTCAGGGCGGAATTCTCCGCTCGTTCTAAAGCGGGGTCAAGAACAATGTGGGGGGTACTGTCAGAACGCGATTCTTGTTACGAAAACCGGAATTTGGCGCCCGCGCTTCAGGGGTTAAACCTGCGCTGGCAAAAAACCTTTATCGCAGAGATGGCAATGCTTCACCCGAATCAACCGTTTCTGCCTCAGGCTTGAAGATAACGCCCTGGCCATTGCGGCTGTTCATGATCACGCGCATGGGACCGTCAAAGTGAAGATGGCGCACGCATCCCTCCTCACTCAACGCCGACTGCCTGCTTAACCACTCCCAATCGACGGAGCCTTCTCCTGCGTCCGGATTCACCGTGAAATAGCCGATCTGAAACGCAGTGAGATTCTGGAAGAAGTGGCTGCCCTGCGAGGGCGTAACGCGAAGGTCGCGAAATCCGGCTTCGACGATCACGCGCGCGCCGGAGATTTCGTCCCATTCCACCGGAATGCCCAGCCAGGGATCGTTCGACCCCCAGCGGCCAACCCCGATCAAGACGTAGGGCCGGTTCTCCGCATTAAGTACGGCGTTGAACTGCGCCACCGCTTTGGCCACTTCCGGACTGCGGCTGCGCTCGAAGCGCTGCGAATCGACCACCACCACGTCGTGCAGATTCTCGATGCGGCCATTGCCCAGAACTTTGCTGCTTTGGCAAATTAGCTGATCGGACTTCATATCGCCGATGTTCAGATCCTGGCTGTCGCGTGCCAGCGTTAGCGGGCGAATCTGAAGAAAACCAAACTCGGCTGTCTGCTCCGGCTTCTGGGGAAGACGGACGGCGAACTCAATCTCCACCGGATTGCCCAGCGCGTCTTCTCCGGCGCGCACCAGAACATCGAGAATGGCAGCCAGCGGGAACAGGCCGTGCTTGAGCATGGGCGCAAAGCTTACGATGCGCGTGCCGGGGCGACTCATGCCGTCGTAGACAGCATGATTGTCTTTCGAATAAGTTGAGGCCAGGGCTTGCAGTGTGCCGTCGGTTTCGGCGGCGTCCAGGCCGAAGCGCTTCTCGTGCAAATCACCCGGGCGGCCATCCGCGGCATCATGCAACTCCAGTGCCCAGAATTCCGACTGCGAATTGGCCAGAATGTCCTCGACGGAAGAAAACTGCACCAGATTTCGCGGATAGCGTGGGCAGAAAGTCAAGCACTTGCCGCCATCGACGACGGCTCGGCCCAGCCCTAAGGCGACGGCCGCAATCCCATCCTGAAACGTCATGGGCGGAACTGGATAGAAATTGTGCGAGCGCACGACCCCTGAGAAATCCGGATAGAAGCGCTGCCCATGCGGGGTGCCGACTACCTGTTGCAGAATGACCGCCATTTTCTCTTCTTCCAGACGGTAAGGCGTGGCCCGCACGTAGGCCTTCGCATGGCGGCTGAAGGTAGAAGCGTAAACGCGCTTGATGGCCTGGCTTAACGCCGTCAGCCGGGCGTCGAAATGCGCCTGCTGGTTGCCCAGCATGAAGGTTTCATACACGCCGGTGAAGGGCTGATATTGCGAATCCTCCAGCAGGCTCGAGGAGCGTACGGCCAGCGGATGGTTGACTTCAGTAAGAAACGATTTCAGGTCTTCGTTGAGCGAATTTGAGAGTGGGGCGGCCAGAAACTTCTGCTGAATCTCGGCGTCATCCTCACACTGCAAGGCAAAATCGAGGAGGTTGTTCTCGCTTACGAATTGATCGAAGGTATCGGTAGCGAGGACGACCGACGGAGGCACCGAGATGCGCACACCGGGAAAACGGCGCGTCATCCGGCTTTTGCGCAAGAGATGGCGCACAAAGGCCAGGCCGCGTGCCTTGCCGCCCAGCGATCCCGAGCCGATGCGCAGGAAGCTTGATTCCGAAGGCTTGAACGTAGCCGCCCTGAAATCGCCGATCAGGACTTCGCTTTGCTCGCTGCGGTAGTCGTTGATCGATTCGATCAGGTTGCGCCGCAGGTGTTCCGGACTCTCAAAATCCGAAACTTTTCGCGGGCGCAACTTTGCCGCCAGCGCGAACTCGGTGCGGGCCATCAGCCAATGCGAGAAATGGTTGCTCTGGGCGTGAAAGACGATGCTTTCGGCTGGAACCGTTTGCAGTTGCTCTTCCAGCTGATTCAAATCCTTGGCGCGACCTACCTCGCGCAGGTCAGGCAGGCGAAAAACGAAATCGCCGAAGCCGAAGTGATCGGTGAGAATTCTGCGCAGGTCTTTCAGTAGAGTGGGCGAGCGCTTGCGCAGAAACGAATAGCCTTCGGCGTGAGCCCGCGGGCGGAACTCGGTACGGCTGGTTTGCAGTACCACGGGCACGTCCGATACTAGAGACTTCACCAGGCGCGCCAGCTCAAATCCGGCCTCCGGACTTAGCTTGCCTTCCCAGGGAAACTCCACGTCTGAGACCAGCCCGAACAAGTAGTCGCGGTACTCCTGCACCAGTTGCGCCGCGTCTTCGAAATTCGACGCCAGCAGAATCTTGGGGCGCGCCTGCATCCGCACCAGCTTGTGAGCAACGTTAATACCTTCCTGAATCACCCGCCGCGATTGCTTGATCAGCTCGGTATAGATGACCGGCAAGAATGACGAGTAATAACGGATGTTGTCTTCCACGACCAGCAGAACCGGCACGCCCATGGCCCGCGTGTCGTGCAGAACATTGCGTTTGTCTTCAATGTATTTGACGATCGCGATCAGAATGCGGGCATTGCCCTGCCACAGGAAGATGCGGTCGACATCGGTCACCGGGTTCCGCGCGACAAAGTTCTTGACCTCGCGATAGTCATAGGCCAGCACGACCACAGGAACGTCGAGGCCGGCGCTCCTGACCTCGCGGGCCAACTGCGCGGCGTCCATGTCGCCCACCGCGAGGTTGGTGACGATCAGGTTGAATTGGGGCTGCGAGCGGGCCAGCGTGACCGCCTCGGCGCAGGAGGAGACGTGAGTGATCCCCGGACTCTGTTGCGGAGTGAGTTCAAGCGACTCG
>JBAVAV010000383.1:0-11590 GCA_049585895.1 Candidatus Sulfotelmatobacter sp.
CGTGGCCATCGGTTCGGTTTCCGCTCTGCAATGCTTTTCTTGATGTGCCCGCTTCTTACTGAAATCAAACAAGTTACGCACGCTACCGGATGGCGCAATTTGGCCCGGCATTTGCTGTGTTGTTACCGAGGAAATCCGCTCGCGTTTGGGTTTATACAACCGAGAGCGGGAATCGCCGGGAACTGGGAGAAGGTTAGGTTATGAAAAGCAGACTTGTTGCGGGCATCGCAATCTTGGCTTTGGTAATTGCGGGAGCTTTGTGCGTCAGCGTGAAAGCGCAAACTACGGACGAAGGTCCGGGCCCGTCGGAGCAGCCCAGCGCACCGCTGGAAACCGGCCAGCAGCAACCGGGTCAGCCCGCCAATGCCGCTCCGCCTTACGGCGTGCAGGGTCAAGATCAGGATAACGCCGGTCCGCCATCTGGCGACGATGCCCAGGGTGGGGCGCAGGACGAAGAGAACGAGCGTCAACAAGCGAACCAGCACGGAGTAGCCCGCATCAGCATGATTCATGGCGACGTCTCGACCCAGCGCGGTGACTCGGGAACATGGTCGGCTGCTACGTTGAATCAGCCTGTGGTCAACGGCGACAAAATTTCTACCGGAGCCGGTGGACGCGCCGAGGTGCAACTCGACTTCGCCAACATTCTGCGCCTGGGGTCAAACGCCCAGGCTACCATCGCGGACTTTACGCACAAGCGCATCCAGATTCAGCTCGGACAAGGTTTGGCCACCTATACCATCTTCAAAGATGGCGATGCCGAGCCGGAGATCGATACCCCCAATGTGGCGATTCATCCCGCGCATAACGACGGCAGCTTTCGCATTGAGGTCCGTCCTGATGGTGACACGGTAGTCATCGTGCGCAAGGGTGAGGCGCAAATCTCCACTCCGAAGGGCATTACCGAAATCAAGCAGGGCGAAATGGCGACGGTGCGGGGCGCCAGCGAGAACGCGCAATACAAGGTCGACCAGGCTCCTGAGAGAGATGATTGGGACCGCTGGAACAGCGACCGCGACCGTATGATCCGCGGCGCGAACTCCTGGGGTCACACCAATCGCTATTATGTTGGCTCGGAGGACCTCGATAAGAACGGACGTTGGGAGAACGTACCGGACTACGGCCAGGCATGGGTGCCGAATGAGCCAGAAGGCTGGGCGCCTTATCGCGATGGCAACTGGGTGTACGAGCCCTACTACGGCTGGACCTGGGTCGGCTACGAGCCTTGGGGATGGGCGCCGTATCACTACGGTCGCTGGTTCTGGTATGGCAACTCGTGGGCTTGGTGGCCCGGTCCGGTGGGCGCCTTCTACCGTCCATTCTGGGCGCCGGCTTATGTGTCTTTCTTTGGATGGGGAGGTGGGTGGGGCTTTGGCCTCGGTTTCGGAGGCTGGGGCGGTTTTGGCTGGCTGCCAATCGGCCCATGCGACTTCTTCCATCCGTGGTGGGGCGGCTTCCGTGGACGCTTCGGCGTGGCGGGCTTTAATCGCTTCGGCGGCCGGTTCGGCGGATTTGCTCCCTTACACGGCGGCACGCGGTTTTCCAACGTGGCGCACTTCAACGATCCACACATCAGCCGTGGATTGTCGACCGTAGGCGCGAATCATTTTGGTACAGGCCGGGTTAGCGCGGTTGCGGCGACCCACGAGCAATTGAGCGGCGCTCGCATGATGACCGGCAACATGCCGGTGGTTCCTTCGCGCGCGAGCTTGTCGGCAAGCGGCCGGGCGGCGGCTCCTTCTACGATCCGCAACGGCGGATCGCAACACTTCTTCGGGACGCAGAGCACAGCACGCCCGCAGTCGTTCGAGCAGCAGACGTCGCATCTGCAGCAGTCCATGCAGCAGAACCACTTCTCGGCCATCACGGCGGGAGGACGCGCGACAGGGGGCGGCACGGAGTCGCGCGCTACGGCCTCAGCGGGGGCAGGCAAGCCCAGCGCGGGAACGCAATCATCCGGAAGGGAAAACAGTAATCTCGCGACCAGGGAGGTGGGTAATCGGGGCGCGGCGGCTGAAAACGAGAATCGCGGCGGCTCCAGGACATTCACTCCGCCGAACGGCAGCAGTACGCGTTCCGATCGGCCGGAAGCGTCATCGCCCAGCCGTGGCGAATCCAATCGCAGCGAGTGGAGGCCGTTTACTGCACCGTCACGCGGTTCTGAATCTGCGGGCCGAAGCGGGAGCGGTATGGAATCTGGCAACCGCGGCGCGAGCGGCAGCTACTGGAATCGCACGGCGCCGAGTTCCAGCTACCCACGCGCCTCCAGTTCGGGAAGCTATCAGCGTGGCGGCAGCTATTCCCGGCCGCGC
The DNA here is from genome assembly GCA_049585895.1 of Candidatus Sulfotelmatobacter sp. Lineage (GTDB taxonomy): Bacteria > Acidobacteriota > Terriglobia > Terriglobales > Acidobacteriaceae > Sulfotelmatobacter. The sequence continues at coordinate 2,313 of JBAVAV010000383.1, forward strand.
CTCGACATGCGCCAGCCCATCGTGCAACCACGCTCTTCCGGCGGTTATGGGGGCTACCACGGTTCCCCGGGGTATAGTTCTCCGAGTTACGGTGGCAGTCGCGGCGGCTATAGCGGCGGTTCCCGCAGTGCACCGAGCTCCGGCGGCGGTCACGGAGGAGGCAGCTCCAGTGGCGGAGGCGGTCATTCGTCGGGCGGTAGCAGCGGACATTCCTCTGGTGGAGGAGGCCATTCTTCGAGCCACCGCTAGAAAGTCTGGTGGCCTGCGCGCAGGTAGTAAGAAAGTGTTCCAATTAGTTGAAATGTAAGTGAAGGTCCGAGGCGAAGACGGGGCGTGCCACACGGCACGCCCGTCTCATTTGCGGCAGGGTCCGGTGGCTATCCTAGGGTCGAACATATGCGGGACTGTCTGGAGCCGGAGGGTCGTAATCGTGGCCGTATTTGTTCTTGTGGGCGACTTCCAGATTCGATTCCGCCAGAGTGATCGTTCCGATCGTGCTGTCGCCGGGAGTCACGGTGATCTCGCGTTCCTGCGCGCGCAGAACATCCTGAGGCACCGAAGCGTGGAACACGTGCATCTGATAGCGGCCGGGGACTACGTCTTGAATACTGATCTCGCCGCGAGCGTCGGAGAGCGCGTAGTAAGGCGTGTTCAGAGCTACGACCACAGCGCTCATCTGCGCATGAATATTGCAGAAAATGTAGGAGATGCCCGGCTTATCAAACCGGACGAACTGCGTCGAGCCGCTTTCGTACAATCCCAGATCGAATCGCTTGCCGTCAAAGAGGGAAAACACGTTGTGGAAAAAAGGATCGTGGTTGGGAAATTCCACCTTGCCGCCCACCGGCACCACCACTAGCGAAGGCTGGAAGCTCTTTTCTTTCTGCACCAGCTTAGGGATATCGGAATTCTTCTGCTGCGGTGGAGTCTCAACCGGTGTGTTGCCCAAAGGAGTGAGCCAGACTACGACCTTGGAAGCATCCCTGGCACGATGACCGTTCCTTGTGAGTTGTACCTCGCCTTTGAGATCCACCTGTTGCGCGGCCGCCAGCAGGCAGGGAAAAAGCAACAGGCAGAACAACACCATCCGGCAGCGAACGAAGCGAGTCATTTTCAGAACAGGATCCCCATCGAGAGATTCACCTGGCTGGTGACGCTGCTGGCACTATAGACGGGGAAGGTGCGCAAACGTCTGATTTCCGCCGCGAGCACTAGGTCTGAACGCGGGCGGTAAACCAGATTGCCCATCAAGCTCCGATTGCGTCCCAGAATCATGTCAAAGTTGTTTGTATCGGTGGCGAAGCCCCGAACATCGCTGGCGAATGGGTTGTCTTCGCCATAAACCGCGTTCAGTTCGAGCCTGGGAGTGAGGCGAAACTGGAGTTGGCTCCATCCACCCGCAGAATCCAACCCACGGATCGGGGCGAAAGCGAAGTTAGGGTCTCCCCCGAACAAGACAGAGCGGCCGATACCTGCCCCCAAGCCACCAATCCCACGACCCCGATAGAGTTCGCCGGATAGATTCAGCCGGCGAAGGATCGGAATCTGCCAGTCCGTCATTGCGGCCCAGGCGTCAACGAAGCGCCCCCACGACCAATTCTGCCGCCCATAATAACCAGCTACAGCAAGGCTAAGAGGATGTTCATACAAAGGCCTTGACCAGGCGGTGCGAACGGCGTAGGCCGGCCGCCCGGATTGTTCGCCAGCCTGAGCATAGCGGTAGAAGGGATCGCTGGGAAACTCCCAATCGAGATTGTCCAGCATCCCGGCCTGCACAGTTAGAGTCTGCCCGGAAGAAAGATCGAAGCGATGCTCCACCCGAATTTGCGGCGTCCAGCCCCACAGGTTTCCCGCGTATGCCAGAGCCGGGATGGCCAGCGACGCAAAGGAGGTAGGGGATAACGGCGAAATGAATAGGGAATCCTGGCCGGCGACGACTGATGTGTGTTCCCAGTCAAGCCGCAGGCTCGCAGTCTGCATGCGCACGATTCCAAAATTAATCCCGTTGGGTGTCGAGGGAAATCCTCCGGCAAAGTCGAACCGCACATTGGCCGAACTCTTCGCGCCAGCGAGGTTGGGCCCAAACACCTCCAGCCCGATTTCCGTTTGTCGCAAGGTAGCTCCGAAGGTAGCCTGCGAGGTTCCGGGAGCCGTTGGCTGCGCATAATCGGGGAAGTCCAGGTTGTCGGATGCGCCGACGTTGCGGAAGGCGTTCATCAGCACGATCCCTGACAGCCGCGCGCGATATTTGGAAGCGGTTTCGACCTTAGTCTGATATTGCTCGTCGATTTTTGAGCCGAGCAGGGATGTGGATTCTTCAAGCTTCTGGACCCGACTCTCGACGCTGGAAGATGTTTGCGCTGGAGAAACGGTTTCGATGGAGGTTTCCGGTTGAGAGTTGGGCTGACTCTCGAACGCAGGCGACGCCGCGGACGGTTGGGCACTTCTCGAAGCGAGGATTGGCGACAGAAGGTTGCGCGTGTCCTGCAGTTCCTGGCGTAGTTCCTGCATTTCCGAACGGGACTGCGCATTCTCCGAGCGCATCTGCTCGACCAGCGCGCGCAGCTCCCGGACTTGGTCCTCCAGGTCGTGCGCCACTGCGCCGCTCTGCGCGGAAGATGGCGCCGAGGCGCTCTGCTGCGCCTCACTGGGAGTGCTTGAAAGGACAAAAGCAGCTGCAGCTGTAAGGGTTCCAAGAACGGCGAAGATCCTCATGCTCTTCACAGCATCCTCCTGTGCGGCACGCGGATCACCATGAATCAGCGCATGGGAATGGCATGGTTACGAATCCGGATGCCGGCTTGAATGGTTTCTGACGCTATCCCCGCTCACGGGAACATAGGACGAAGTCGCTATTCTAGCTTCGCCGGGGTCTGAAGAGTCTCGCGCAGTTTGCCCCGGAAGAATGATCCGGAAAACAGTACGGCCCTCTGCCGTGCGCTCCACCAAAATCTCTCCGCCATGGTCTTGCACGATCTTCTGCACCACCGTGAGTCCCAATCCCGTGCCGTTCTCCTTGCCATAGCTTACAAAGGGATGAAACAGATTGTCGCGAATCGGTTCGGCGACGCCGGGGCCATTATCGGAAATGGCAATGCTGAGTGAGTCCCCGGTTTTACGAAGCATAACCTCGACTCTGCCGTCCTTGGAAGGTGCAGCCTCACAAGCATTCAGCAGCAGGTTGTGCAGGGCGCGTTCCAGTTTGCGGGAGTCAAACCAGGCCAGGGTGTGGCCGTCGCTGTCAACCTCGATCAAAGTACCCTGATGGCGGGGATGGAGCCGGACCGCTTGTATGGCGCGCTGCACCGTTTCCGAGATGCTGCCGTACGCCGGATTCAGGGACTCACGGGTTCGCGCGAACTCAAGCAGCGAATCAATAAGGTCCGTCATCTGATTCACGCCCGTGCGCACTTCCTGATACAACTCCTCCCGCTGCGCGGCAGTCAGGCGTCCGTCACAGAGAAATTCCGAGTTGGCCACGATGGCGGCCAGGGAGTGCCGCAGGTCGTGAGAAATCGAACTCGCCATACGTCCGATCGTGGCCAGTTGCTCGGATTCCAGCAGGGCGTTCTGCGTCTTGAGCAGGCTGGCGCGCATGCGGTCGAAGGCTAAGGTCAACTCCGCGACTTCGTCGCTGCCGTGCGGATCCAGGGGATGATGAAAGTCTCCATGCTCCAAAGCGCGGACGCCCTGGACGAGGCCGGCAAGCGGGCGGGTAAATGTGTGCGAAATGAAAAACACGAGGCCGCTTCCCACCAGCACGGCGGTGAGGCCGAGCAGGATCAGCAGACGGTTAAGATTGTCGAGAAATTGCGTAGCATGGTCGTAGGATTCCAGCACGCTCAATCGGACCAGGGTCTCTTGCTGGCCTGACAAGTCGAGAGAAGTCGCCAAAAAGTGTTCCTTGCCAACTTCCACATCCCGCGGTTCGTCCTTCGAGGATCCCGCCACCAGTTCGCGCACACTTGGGCTTTGAGATTGCGATGGAGTCAAGGTCGTGGCCACCACCTCATTGCTGTAGGAGAAAGCGACCTGGCTGGCTGACACCTTGCTGATCTCGTGCGCCAGCCGGTCATCGATCTCATTGCCGGTGATCAGAAATCCGAGCACGGGGCCCTCGGTCCTGGAACCGAAGTAAACCGGCTGCACAAAAGCCTGGTAGAGATGGTGGGCGCCGAACCACCAATGGCTGGAATTCTCCTCATTCAACGAGCGCTGGAAGTATTGTTGCGCCGCCTCAATGGTCAAGCCGGGAGACTTGGTATGCAGGGCCACGACTTTGCCATCGCGGTTGGCCAGCACAAACAGGTCGCTGCCGGTAAGCTGCCAAACATCCCGGGAGGCGTCCTGGATGGTGGCCGAGTCGGGAGCGGTCATGATGGCGCGGGTGATGGGCAAGTCGGCCACCAGCTCCGCCGAGCGCGTCAGCATGGTTTCGCGCTCGTGCTGGAAATTCTGAAAGGTGACCACGGAATCGTGCAGATCGTCCAGGATCCCTTGCCGGACGTGGCTTTGCACGCTGCGTTGAACTACCAACAGGCTGGTGGCGGTGAGGCTGGCTGTGATCAGCAGCATCGACAGCAGGAAGCGCGTGCGCAGGCGCGTGCGCGGCACCAGCCCGCCGGCAGCCTCCGTCTGGAGGACCTGTCCGTGGAAGGTCTGGGACTCGGGTTCGGAGAAGGCTGGCAAGGGAATTCAGCGCACAAACTTGTAGCCCATTCCATGCACTGTGCGGAAGTGTACGGGACTGCTGGGGTCTCTTTCCAGTTTTTGCCGGAGCTTCAAAATGTGGTTGTCCACGGTACGGGTCGAAGGGTAGTTTTGGTAGCCCCAAACCTCATTGAGCAACTCGTCGCGGCTGATTACACGATCCGCATTTTGGACCAGGAACTGAAGAGTTTTGAATTCCTGCGCGGTCAATACCACCACCTTGCCCTCGCGCTGTACTTCCATTTTCTTGAAGTCCACTGAAATGCCGTCAAAGCTCACCAGAGTAGCGGTTGCAGTCCTGGAAGTATGGCGCAGAGCCGCGCGCACGCGCGCCAGCAATTCCCGGGGGCTAAATGGTTTGGTGACGTAGTCGTCCGCGCCCAACTCCAGCAACAGCACCTTGTCCGAAACGTCGCTGGTGGCGCTGAGAACCACGATCGGCAGAGTCGGCGACTGGCTCTTCACTTCTTTGCAGAGGTCTCTGCCGGAAAGTTTGGGCAGGCGCAGATCGAGAATGATGACCGCCGGGGGCGTGGCCTGAATGCTATCGAGTGCGGCCTTTCCATTCGGCTGAACCTCAACCACATAACCCTCCGTCTCGAACAGACGCCGGAGCGCTTTTTGAACGGCGGGATCGTCTTCCACCACAAGTACCCTGCCGATCGGCTGCGCTGTGTTCATAGGATCGAGCAATCTGGCTGCGCTCACTGGCGTTGCAGTTTGACCCATTGGAAGTCATCTCCCTCGAGTTCGGGCCGCTTGGTTCCCTGGCCTATGCCCGCAACTCTGGAGCTTAAACGATTTTCCTCCAGTTTCATGAGAGTGGTAAAGGTTTGACAAATTTTTTACATATGCGTCCTGTTGGGTGCTATTCCACGGTCAGGAACGTGCAATTGCCCGGCCTCTGCTGGAGGTCGGCAAATAGTCTCTAGAGCTTGTGCCGTAGAATTGACTTCTCTTGCCCGTTCCGCCCGAGTTCGACCGTCTGCGCGTCATCCTAGTGGATGCGCGCAATCCTCTCAACATCGGTGCGGCCGCTCGCGCCATGAGCAACTTCGGCTTTCTCCACTTACGTGTCGTGACTCCATTCGACCGCGCATATCGAGAGGCGCGTTCGGCGGTGGGGGCGGCGCCGGTATTGGCTTCTGCCGAAGAGTACAACAGCGTGGCCGAGGCCGTTGCTGATTGCACCCTGGTGGTCGGGACCACCGCAGTGGGCCATCGCGACGTGCAACATCCTCTCCAGCGTTTGCAGGAAGGTGCCGATGTCATTCGGAAAAGTCTTACCTCGGGAAACGTAGCGCTGATGTTCGGATCGGAGAGGTTCGGTCTCTCGAACGAAGACTTCAATTATTGTCATTGGCTGCTGCATATTCCAACCCGCGAGGAACATTTTTCGATGAACCTCGGCCAGGCCGTGGCCGTGTGCCTCTACGAGTTGGCGCGCCGCGGGACGGTTCCCGCGGTTTCTCAGGAAGGGACGCAGGCCTCAGGGGAAGAGGTCGAGCGAATGACGGTCGTCTTGCTCGATGCACTCCGCATGAGCGGCTATGAAGTGGGCTCCGCGGCTGGGACGGAGACCAAGGTTCGACGTCTGCTGCGCCGCCTTAACTTGCAAAAGTCGGACATCGATCTCTGGCTCGGCATGCTACGTCAGATTCTTTGGAAATTGCGGAACGACAAGAAACCCGAGCTTTAGGTAGTGGGTCAGTTTCACGCACGATAGAAGAGAAAAATCAATGAACCACTAAGGACACGAAGATCACGAAGGCTTTGGTTTCAATGGTTTCCTTCGTGTGACTTCGTGCCGTTTGTGGTTTAGATTCGGCAAACTGATCCACTACCGAGCTTTAGGCGCCGGCACGTCAACCGCTAGCGTCGTTCGGAAAACGCTCAGACTAACCATTCCTGACCCGCCAAGTTTCCTGGTTCTACTTCAGCTTCTGGTATTCCGCCTTGGCTTGCTTGAGGGTCAGGACGTCGGGGTCAGCGTCTTTCCACAACCCGAGAAAATCCTGATATGCCGTCCTGGCTTTGGGCCGATCTCCCGCCAGAGCATAAGCCCTGCCCAATCCCAAGTGGGCCAGCGCACTGATGGGTTCATTGAGAACAACGCCGGGGTGATCGAGAATCTTCTGGAACTCGGCGGCCGCGGCCGTGCCCTGATTCGCAGTCAGATAGGCTTCGCCGCGCAGGTAAACCGGATAGAGAAGAAAATTCAAGTTCTGTGAAGCAGCGCCGAGCTCGTAGGGCGCAGACGGCGCCAGCGCCGCGATGGCTCTGTTGGCATCCCCATTATGAAGAGCAACTGCGGCGCGGATCATCGGCAGGTAATCGAACTGGACGATGGTATCTTCCGGGAGGCGTTTGTTCAGGTCGTCGGCGAGGCGCAAGGCCGAGGCGGAATCCCCGGCCAGCCCCAGGGCAATGGCCGACATCGCCTTAATGTCTCCTCCATCCGAGAGAGCAAGTGCGGCTTTCGCCTGCGATTTCGCAAATTCCATGTTGCCTACCAGCGCCGCCCGCAGTGCCGACTCTGCCACGTAACCGGCCGACGTCTCTTTTTCATCCGCATGCTGGGCAGACTCGGCGGCACGTCGAGATAGTTCCTGAGCCTTGGCAAACTGACCGGCACAGGCGGCTGTTTCTGACTGGTAATAGAGCACGATGTCTTCATAGCCCGGCTTGCCCATCAGCCGCGCCACCTCTTGTTCCATGCCTGCTGGGTCATGCTGCAGAAAACTCATCATATAGGTGCTGGCGTGATTCAACGGCGAATCCAGATTGCGAGCCTTAGCCTCTTCCGCGGTGGCCCGGGCTTCGTCGAGGCGGTTGAGGCTCACGTACGCGCTCACCAGATTGCTGTAGCTGATGCCGCTTCCCGGATTCATTTTCAGAGCTTGCTGAAGCGGTGCGAGGGCCCGCGCATAGTCCCCCAGATTGTTGTAAATCACAGCCAGATTGTTGGCGGGAACGGGATCGCGGGGGTAGGTCTGCGACCACAATTCATAAGACTTGCGGGCCTCCTCAAGGTTTCCGGTGACGAAATGCTCGTAGTGCGATGCGATGTAGAACTTTTCCCGCTCGCCCACCCGCTCGCGCAATTCAAAGGCTTTTCGAAGAGTTTCAGAGGCGCGCACGGTTTCATTGAGATTGAAGTAGTTTGCTCCCAGCCGCGCATAGGCCATGGCGAAATTCGGGTCCAGGCTGATGGCCCGCTGTAACAATGGGATGGCGGCCGCGAAGTCGTTTTTCAGTATTTGTGCCTGATAGCCCAGGCTGTAGGCTTGCAGAGCCTCCAACGAAGGGGTGGTTACGTTCTCCGCCGGCGCGTCATATTTCTGCACCGAGGCCAGCGATTCTCCCAACTTGGCGCGCAATGTTGACGCCATCTCTCCCACCGCGTCAAGTACATGGTTCTTGTCGCGAGCTTGCGCTGTCGTGCTGGCCAGCGAGTCCCCATTCGAGCAGTTGACCGCCTTGAGGGTGAGAAGGTACTGCGTGCCAACCTGCGCGATCGAACCATTCAACACAGCCGAGCTCGCCGTACGCTGGCAGACGCCGCGAGCCAATTCATGATTCAGCCGCGTTTCTTTGGGCTGGGCCATCAGCGACAGAGTCTGCACGATGCGCTGGTCCGACAGCAGATTTAGAAATGGCGATTGTTCCAGCTGCGCGGAAAGCGCCTGCCGCAGGGTGCCATCAAACACCGGGTCGCCCGTGGTATTGCTGAAGTCGGCAAGCACCACCGTGTCGTTATCGGTGAGCTTGTGCGATGGCCGGAAATGGTAATAAAGTCCGCCTGCAATGATCGCGGCTACCAGCAGAATCGGCGCTGCAATTGTCCATGCCCGGGGTCGGCGAGTCAGTTTCGTCTGCGCAGGGGAAGCAGCGCGCGAGCCAGAAGTAAGCTCCCCCGCCGGCGCATCGACGACAGCCGCCGTTGACTTGTGCGAGTCCGTGTCCCGTTTGAGTCGTTGCAGTTCCGCCCGCATCTCCGCCGCGCTCTGATAGCGAAGACGGCAATCCTTTTCCAACGCCCGGCTGATGATCCGTTGCAATTCCGGCGGCAGGTCAGGATTGATGCGCACTGGCGGAACAGGTTCTCGCTCCAAGATTGCGCTGAAGATGACTCCCGAACTTTCTCCCCGGAAAGGCAGCGCCCCCGTCGCCATCTCGTACAGGACCGCACCGAAGGAGAACAAATCCGTGCGGGCGTCCAGCTCTTTAGCCCGCACCTGCTCGGGTGACATGTAGGCAATTGTGCCCACCGCCATGCCCGGACTCGTGAGATGGTCGTCCACCGCTGTCTGTGTATTGGCCACTGCCATCTGGCTGGAGGAACTGGCTGCGGTCGTGACTTTAGCCAGCCCAAAATCCAATATTTTGCCGTGCCCGCGGTCCGTGACAAATAAGTTCGCAGGTTTAATATCGCGGTGAACGATTCCTTTGGAGTGGGCAGCGTCGAGAGCATCCGCGATGTCGATGGCCAGCGACAGAAGCATTTCGGTTTCCAGCGGGCGTCCGGCAATGCGGTACTTCAGCGTCACGCCCTCCAGGAATTCCAT
>JBAVAV010000384.1:0-11731 GCA_049585895.1 Candidatus Sulfotelmatobacter sp.
GGCAAGTAGAGGAGAACGAATGCGGGTAGCTCGAACTGGCTTCCTTCTTTGGCTTCGCGGGCGCGCGTGTAGGCGGCGAACTCGTTAAGAAATTCGTCGACACGCAGTTGATCCGGGTATTACGTATTGAAGTCGGGATACAGAGGGTCAAAATGATCACGCAACAGAGCTTTCGCCGCCTTCACTTTGGCGAACAGAGGAACTGGCCAGGGGAACGGACTGGAACCTCCGTGCGGCTCGCCCACATTCGGCGGAAGTGAGTCGCCTTTGAGGACTTCAGTACGGGGGCAGCGCGATTGCTGCCCCGAAGGAGTTCCCTGCTTGGGGGTCGCCGCTTTTTTTCTTTCGTTGCACCAGACGGCACTCACGAACTCGCCATAGTCGCGATAGGTCAAGCCGTGGCGCGCTACGTTGTCCCAGAGAAAACCGGTCGAGGGATCGTCGACGTCCGGTTGATTGTGCTCCAACGGATATTCGTCGGCTACCTGACCCTGGAAATCGTAGGTCCGCTCTTTGCCACGATAGACGATCGGCCAGGTTTTCTCGTTGTAGTCGCTGGTGATGGCGGCAGTGGACCAGAGGTGTCCATCGCCGGAAACCTCTCCGCTGTCGTAGAAGTTATCGAGGACGCCGAACTGCAGGGCGAGTTTGTGCAGGTTGGGCGTGATATCGGCGCCGTAGAGAGTGATTGAGGGATCGCCGTCGCCCACTTTCAGGTCGCCGAGCACCTGGTCATAGGTGCGGTTTTCTTTGATGATGTAGATCACGTGCATGATGGGATTTCCGCCGCTGGCGAATTGGACGGTTCCCGGATCGTTGTGAAAGAGATTGTCGTGCTCAACGGCGCGGGTAAGCTGGTCTAACTTGCCGAGCGTGGATGGAATGTTTAGACGTGCGATCGAGCCTCGAAGCAGCGTGGGAATGTAGGGCGGCTCGTGGCGTCTCAGCTCCCAGGCGGTTTTGCCTGGGCCTTTGTTCGGACTTGTGCCTTGACCTTTGGCGGTGGCGATAAGGAGATCGTCTCCTTGCACGGCTAGCGCGCTGGGATACCAGTCGGTGGGAATGAAACCGAGCGCTGGCTGCTGAGTTTCGTGGTCTGCAGTTTGTGCTGCGGGCGATGAAGTGTCGAGCACGGCGACCGCATCCAGCGACGAGTCGGCGACGAAGAGCCGCTTGCCGTCCGCGGATTGAGCCAGCGCAGTGGGCCAACTGCCGGCGTAGTTCTGCGCCGGGGCGTCGGTGGAAAAGTATCGGAAAGACTTACCGTCTGCGGTGGAAACGGCGGCCACCTCATCGGCATTCGAAAGCGCGACGTAGAGAACCTTCTCATCCGGGCTAAGCAACATTGCCGTGGGATGGGATCCGGGAGCGATGGGATCCTCCGGTGGCTTCAGCTTGATCCAGCGAACGACTTGGCCGTTGGTGAGATCGAGTTCCGCAACTTGCGAAGCGTTCCACAGGCTGCACCAGGCGCGCTTGCCGTCGCGCGTGGCAACAATCGTGTAAGGGAACGAGGATGGCACCAGATCGCTCGTGCTCAGATCGAGGCGCTGGAGAACCTTGCCGGTGGTGGCATCGAGAAGAACCACATTGTCGGAAAGATTGTTGGCGACAAGAAGCCGGTCGCGGCCTCCGGCAGAAATCATCGCAAGACCGGCGGGATAAGGAATCGCAGCACCCGTCAGTGTCTTTTTCAGGCCGATGGCCACGTTCCTTCCCGCTGCGAGAGGCTGCGGCGCAATTGGCATGAACTTTTCAGGCACAACCTTGCCTTGTGCGAAGCTATACACGGCGATGCCGTTACCGAGGTCGCCAGGCTTCTCTCCGGTCGGATCGGTTATGGAACCTACTGAGGCGTAAAGGTGTTTTCCGTCGGAGCTGAAACCCAGGCCGAGGAAATAACTCTGGTGGACTTCTTCGCCGAAGCGCTTGTCAGGAAAGTCAGTGAGATGGTTGGTCTTGAGATCGAGTACCGCGATCGACTGCATGGCCAGCGCTTCCTGTGTTCCGTAACCGTCGTTTAGAAGCGCGGCGTAGTGTCCATCCGGGCTTATGACGATGGTGGCGGGAAAGCTGTTGGTGGCGCCGATGCGCCCGGGGAAAGGTGTGGTCAGCATTTTGCTGCTGGGGAGATTGATGCGTGGGGCCGGGGGCGTGGTTTCCTGCTGGGCTGACGAGATTGCGACTTGGGATGTGAGCAACATGAAACCGAGAAGAATGCGCGCGAATCGAACCACGGAGCCTCCACAGCAATCGAAGAACCAGCAGAGCTGAGCGTAATTCAGCCAGGAACCTGCGGTCAAAGACGTCCAACGGGAGTGTCCTAAATTCATCAACCACAAAGGACACAAAGTTACACGAAGAGATGAAGCGGATACTCGAATTCGCTTTCTAGACGCCGGGTGCGCCCGTAGTACCCTCTGCGGCGGCGGGAGACTCCGAATGCTCTTGTGCAACTACGTTGTGCCGCACATCGGCTCCCTGCACCCAGAAGATAACATCCTCGGCGATGTTGGTGGCGTGGTCGGCGACCCGTTCGAGGTTACGCGCTACGAGCAACGCGTCGAGCGCCTGACGCACAGAATCTGGCCGCTGGTTCATGGACTTGACCAGTTGGATGAAGGCATCGTCTTTCATGCGGTCGACCACGTTATCCATTTCGAGGACGGCCTGAGCCAGTTCGACCTTGCCTTCGATGAACGATTCGAGGGCGCGGCGCACCATGGCGCTGACCGCCGAGCCCATGCGCGCGATATCGACCGGCAGATCGACCACGGGCAGGTCGACCATGTCCATAACGCGCTCGGCGATGTTGACGGCCTGGTCGCCCACCCGCTCAAGATCGGAATTGATTTTGGTGACGGCGAGAATGAAGCGCAGGTCGACGGCCATGGGCTGCTGCATGGCCAACAGGTCGAAGGCGGCTTCGTCGATTTCGCGCTCGGCAGTATTGATGAGGCCTTCGCTTTCGAGCACCATTTGGCAGCGGGTGAGGTCGCGATCGACGTAGGCTTGCCGCGCACGGTCCACCGCCTGCTCGGCTAAGCCGCCCATGCGGAGAAGCTTTTGCCGTAAATCGTCGAGACCTTGCTGAAATCGCGTGCGCATTTTCCGAACCTTCCTTACCCAAATCTGCCCGTAATGTAGTCTTCCGTCCGCTTGTCGGATGGTTTAGTAAAGATCTTTTCCGTCTTGTCGAACTCAATCATCTTGCCCAGCAGGAAGAAGCCGGTGAATTCCGCCACGCGGGCGGCCTGCTGCATGTTATGAGTCACGATTACGATGGTATACCGTTCTTTCAACTGAAAGATCAATTCCTCGATCTTGCCGGTCGAGATGGGGTCGAGAGCGGAGCAAGGTTCGTCCATGAGCAAGACTTCGGGTTCTACCGCTAGGGCGCGGGCAATGCACAAGCGCTGCTGCTGGCCGCCGGACAGACTGGCGCCGGACTTCTTATGGACGTGGTCTTTTACTTCGTCCCATAGCGCGGACGATTCGAGGGACTGCTTCACAATATCGTCCAGCTTGCCGCGGTCCCGGAAACCATTCAGCTTCAAGCCCGAAGCCACGTTGTCATAGATCGACATGGTGGGAAAGGGATTCGCTTTCTGAAAGACCATACCGACGCGACGCCGAAGTTGGGTGGGCGAGGTGCCGTTGTAGGCGTCGATTTCGCCGATGCGGACGCGACCCGTCACGCGCGCCTCGGGGATGGTTTCGTGCATGCGGTTCAGGCAGCGGATGAACGTGGACTTGCCGCATCCCGAGGGTCCAATCAGCGCAGTGGCATGGTTGGCCGCGATCTGGATATTAATGTCGTAGAGAGCCTGGCCTTTGCCATACCAAGCATTCAGATTCTCGACTTGGATTCCAACGCCCATAACTTACGCGGCTCCAAAGGTACCGCGGCGCACCGCAATCCGCACCGCCGCCACCGAGCTGACGATCAGAATAATCAAAACTAACGCACCTGCCCATGCCTGCCGATGCCATTCGTCGTAGGGCGAAATGGCGTAGTTGAAAATCTGCAAGGGCAAAGCGGCCGTGGGCTGGTTGGTGCGCAGGTTCCAGAATTGGTTTCCGAAGGCCGTGAACAGCAGCGGCGCCGTTTCGCCCGCAACTCGGGCAAAAGCCAGCATCACGCCCGTGATTACGCCGGAAGTCGCGGTGCGCAGAGTGATCGAGAGCGTGGTCCGCCAGCGCGGAATCCCCAAACCGTAGGAAGCTTCGCGGAGAGCCTGCGGCACCAGCAACAACATCTCTTCGGTGGTACGCGCGATGGTGGGGATCATCATGATGGCCAGCGCTACTCCACCGGCGAGCGCGGAAAAATGTTTCTGATAGAGCACCACGATGGCGTAGGCCACGATGCCTATCACAATGGAAGGTACGCCGTTTAGCACATCGGAAGTGAAACGGATCACATCGCCGAGGCGATTGCGGCCGTACTCCGCCAGATAGATGCCCGCACCAATGCCCAGCGGAACACCCAGGATGCTGGCCAAGGCCAGGATGAAGGCTGAGCCAACGATGGCGTTGGCCATGCCTCCGCCGGCCTCGCCCACGGGCTTTGGCGTCTGGGTTAGAAAGGCCCAATTGATGGAACCAACACCTCGGTACACCAGGTATCCGAAGATTGCGACCAGCGGCACCAGCACAAGAATAACGGTCAGCACCGCCACGCCAGTCATAACGTGATCGGTCACGCGGCGGCGCAGACTGATAGGCGGCACAGAACGTTGCACGGCGGCCGTGTTGGCGGACTCAGGCATTGCCCCTCACAGGCTGGCCGCGGGTAACCGTCCAAACCAGCAACCGGGCCAGCGCGTTGACCACGATCGTGACCAGGAACAGCGCCAGGCCAATCTCGATGAGAGCGGATAAGTACACATCCCCGGTGGCCTCACTGAACTCATTGGCCAGCACGCTGGCCATGGTGTAACCGGGGGCAAATAGCGATTTCGCAATCTCGGGGCGGTTGCCGATCACCATGGTGACGGCCATGGTTTCTCCCAGGGCACGGCCCAGGCCCAAAATGATGCCGCCCACGATTCCGGCACGCGCGTTGCGGAGCACGCCGATGCGAATCATTTCCCAGCGCGTTGCCCCCAGCGCCAGCACGGCTTCCCGCTGGTGTTGCGGCACCACCATCAGCACTTCGCGCGAGATTGAGGAGATGATGGGGACAATCATAACGGCCAGAATGATGCCCGCGGCCAGCATGCTGTATCCGTATGAGGCACCCGAAAAAAAACCTGTCCAGCCGAGCGTTTTGCTGAGGAACGGCTGCACATAGGTGCTCAGGATCGGGATGAGGACAAAGATGGCCCACAATCCGTAGATCACGCTGGGAATAGCGGCCAGCAGTTCCACGAAAAACGAGAGCGGACCGCGCACAACTTTGGGGCACATCTCGGTGGTGAATACTGCAACCCCCACCGCCAGAGGCACTGCGATCAAGAGCGCAAGAAAAGACGACACCAGGGTTCCGTAAATGAATGGCAGCGCGCCAAATTTGTCGTTTACCGGGTCCCAATCGCTGGCTGCGAAGAACTTGAGCCCGAAGGCGTGCCAGGAAAGCCCGGAGCGAAGCACCAGTTCGTACACAATCAGAACCAGCAACCCCAACACCGCGAGTCCACAGGCCAACATGGCGAACCTGAAGATCCGGTCGCCGAGCTCTCCACTCGATGTTCGAAGTACCGGCGCAGTTCGCTCCCGGGCTGCCTCGGGGACTATAACCTTCTTCGATTCAACCGGTTGCGGACCAGGCATATCGGGCCGAGGTAAGGCAGGGTTGGCCATTCGCAGTTTACCGTAGCAGAGTCCTGTTACAAGGATGTTAAAATCGCGGTGCTTTTCCTCCGCCGGGCAAGACTCCGGCTCGCGCTGCGGATTGCATTTGCGCCGGTAAGCCTGTATCGTTCATCTTCATTTCTCCCCGGCCCGGGATTTTGTTTATGTCCATGACGCGAGAGCGCAGCGGTGTTGTGTTCCAGAGACTTGACCGCGATCTGATCAAGCTTTCCTCGAAGCCGGTGGCGGAGAACGTCCATCGCTTCCGCACCGGGATTCGCCGACTGCAGACGCTGCTCCAGGAACTCTCGCCCCAGCGTGACCGCAACCAGAAAAAGCTGCTGAAACTATTGAGTCGGCTCCGCAAGCGCGCGGGCAAAGTGCGCGATATCGATGTGCAGCTTGCCGCGCTGCGCAGCCTGAAACTTCCCCAGGAACCGAGGCGCAAGACGCAACTCATGCATCGCCTGATCGAACTTCGCAGCGACTACGAAAGCAAGCTGCACAAAGCTTTCGACAAAGATACTATCCGCGAAGTGAGGAGACGCCTGAAACGGGCCAGCAAGGAGTTTGATCCGCAGAGCACCCGCGACCCGCTCGCGGTCGCGCGGCGCATGCTGACTGAGATCGAACAGCCGGAGGCGACGCTCACCGAGCAATCCCTCCACCAATACCGTATCTTCGGCAAGAGGGCGCGGTATGCCGCCGAGTTTGCTTCCAAATCCGCGGAAGCGTCTCAGTTCATTGCCGAACTCAAACGAATGCAGGACGCGCTGGGAGACTGGCGCGACTGGCTTACCCTGACCAAAATCGCGGGCGAGCAACTGGGTGACGTCCGCGAGTCTCCGCTGGTGGCCGAGTTGCACAACGTGACAGGAGCGAAATTTCGCCATGCGATCACAGTATTGTCGCATGTGCGGGCGAAACCGGTTCTGCATCCGGCGCCACCGCCGCAGGCTCCCGCACGCGTATCCGCGAAGGCAATCCCGGCAGCCTGATCGTCCGCCTTTGTACCTCCCTTAATTTATCAACCACGAAAGACGCGAAGTTACACGAAGGTTGAATCGCCGATTTTTCCTTCGTGCGCCTTCGTGTCCTTTGTGCTCCTCGGTGGTGGTGCTTGGATGACCGCGCCAGCCTCCGCATGTAAACTGTGTGCTTCCTCCATGCCAACGTTCGCCGCGGTTGATATCGGATCGAATTCTGTCCGGCTAAAGATTGCGCGCCTCTCCGGGGGCCGGCTGCGAGCGGTCCACGAAGACCGCGAGGTCACGCGTCTGGGAGAAAGCACATTCCGCTCTGGCTTTCTTACGCCCGAGGCCATGGCGGAAACGGTGAAGGTTTTGCGCCGCTTTCACCGGGCCGCGCAACAGGTGGTGACGGATTCGGTGCGCGTGGTCGCCACCAGCGCGCTACGGGACGCCCGCAATGCCCAAGCATTTCTCGAGTGGGTGCGTTCGGCCACCGGGTGGAAAGTTGAAATCATCTCCGGAGTGGAAGAAGCGCGGCTGATCCACCTGGGCCTGATTTCCGCGTTACGCGCCGATGCTTCGACAACGACGCTGATGATCGACCTGGGAGGCGGAAGCTGCGAGCTGACGGTTTCCAACCACGGGCACATCCGCGACACGGTCAGTTTGCCTCTGGGCGCAGTGCGCCTTACCGACGAATTTCTGGGCCACGATCCACCTCGTAAAGGCGAACTAAAGCGCTTAGGCGGCTTTGTGGCTCGTGAGGTCAATCGCATCGCTTCTCGCGTGGTGGCGGCAAAGGTGAAGAACGTGATCGCGACCTCGGGAACTGCGGCGGCACTGGCTGCAACCGCGAGCCACCTGCGGAAGAACGGCCGCAGCCAGCGAGCCGTCGTCTCGCGCGCGGAGATGACGCGGATTGCCAAGCGGCTGGCCCGCCTGCCCGTGGCCGAACGCAGAAAGATCGAAGGCATCGGATTCAGGCGGGCTGAGATTATTGTGGCCGGGGCAATGGTCTACCACGAACTGCTGGACCGCTGCCATCTCAAGGGCTTTCGCTATTCGCCGCTGGGGTTGCGGGATGGACTGCTGGCGCAGATGGCCGCCGAATATGACCGCAGCACGCGCTCGGGTAAACAGATCGAATCCGAACGCTGGGAATCGATCACCAAGGCGGTCGCTCATTATCACATTGACATGAAGCACGCCCTCGACGTGCGCGAGTCCGCTATGCTCCTGTTTACTGCGCTGCGTCCCGTGCACGGCCTGCCACCGGAATTCCGCGAGTGGCTGTCGGCCGCAGCGATGCTCTACGAAGTAGGAGATTACGTCAACCGCAACGGCCACCACCGTCACACTTACTACATCATCTCGAATTCGGAAATTCTCGGCTACAGTCCGCAGCAGCGCCGCATCATTGCCGCGATTGCACGCTACCTGGGGAAGTCGCGGCCTGCCTCAGAAGATGGCTCGGTGAAGGCGCTCGAGCCCACCGACCGCGCCGGCGTGCAAAAAGCGATCTTGCTGCTGCGTCTGGCCCGGGCCCTGAACCTGGGACGCAGCCGCGCCGTGCAAAAAGTCCGCGTCAGCCTGCGCGCCGCTGAGATACGCCTGACGCTGCTTCCGCGGCGCCGCATGGGCGTCGATCTGGAACTGTGGGCGATTGAGAAGGAATGCGCTTACTTTCGCGAAGTCTTTGGGCGGGAACTTTCAACGGCGGTGGCGTAGAGGGTCCGCAGCAACTTGGGGGTCAAACACCATTGCAGCGTGCCGGAGCTGCGCCGCATTTCCACTCTCGCGACCGCACCTTTTTTGAGATCGATGGAAGCTTCGCAGCCGGAATCGCTGACCAACAGGCCCAGGAACTGGCTGAGATTCGGATTGTGCCCAACCACCATGATGGCTTCCTGGCGGGAATATTTTTCTACCAGTTTGCGGAAGTCCCCAAAAGTTGCTCCGGGACGAAGCGCTGCTTCGATCTGTAACTTCCCTTCGTAGCCCATTTCATTGCCGACCAGCGACGCCGTCTGAGTTGCGCGTTTCAGTGGACTGGACACAATCATGTCGACCTGCGCTTCAATGGCGGCGAGGGCGCGGCCCACATAGCCGCACTGCTCGACACCCTCTTTATCCAGAGCGCGCTTCTCGTCTTTTTTCGGATTTATGAGCGGCTCGCCGGCGCTGGCGTGACGCAGAAAGTAAATGATCATGGCGAACTATCGTTCCTTTCCTGCGAGAGCCCTGCGCTTTGCCGCGGGGGCCTGTGGAAGCGAAAGACCCGCCGGTTGCTTGCCTTCGGCCACTCCGATGAGGAAGTCCTGCGCGCTGAATGCGGCTGCGCCCGTGGGCGGCCTGCGATTGCGCTTGCCGTGAACCGGCTGCCAGGCCCGGATGTAGCTGGCATCGCGCAGCAGCACGCGCGCCTTGCGGTTGTCCGCCAGATAGGCATCCAGAATCTCGTGACGCACGCGCTCGCGCAGCAACTCGTCCCGCAACGGCACCAGCACTTCGACCCGTTCGTAGAGATTGCGGGGCATCCAGTCGGCGCTGCCGATGTAAATCTCTTCCTCCCCGGCATTGCCGAAGTAATAAATTCGGCTGTGTTCGAGGAACCGTCCGACAATGCTGCGCACGCGAATCCTATCACTCAAGCCGCGCACGCCGGGACGCAACGCGCAGATGCCGCGGACAATCAAGTCGATCTCCACGCCCGCCTGGGAGGCGCGATACAGCGCGTGTATGACATTTTTGTCGAGCAGCGCGTTCATCTTGGCGATGATCCGCGCCGGACGGTCCTGGCGGGCGTGCTCGGCTTCGCGATCGATCAGGGAAATGCACTTTTCGGCCAGGTCGAGTGGCGCCACCAGCAGCGGATCGTAGCTGGGGTTTTCAGCATAGGCAGTCAGGAAACTGAAAACATCGTGCACCGCGCGGGTGATTTCCGGATTCGCCGTAAAAAGACTGAGATCGGTGTAAATGCGGGCTGTCGAAACGTTGTAGTTGCCGGTGCCGATGTGGGCATAGCTGCGGGGCACGCCATCGGGATCGCGGCGCACCAGCAGCGAAAGCTTGCAATGCGTCTTCAGGCCAACCAGTCCGTGGAAGACCTGAACCCCTGCGTCTTCCAGATCGCGGGCCCAGCGGATATTAGACGCCTCGTCAAAACGCGCCTTCAGTTCAACCACCGCCGTGACTTCCTTGCGCGACGCGGCATCGATCAGCGAGGGCACGATCAACGAGTGCTCGTTGGTGCGGTAGAGGGTCTGTTTGATCGAGAGCACGTTGTCATCTTCCGCCGCCGATTCGATGAACGAAACTACCGCGTCGTAGGAATCATAGGGATGATGCAGGAGGATGTCGTGCCGCCGCAGCTCCTCGAAGAGATCCCGGGATTTGGCGGTCAGGCGCAATTCGCGCGCGGCGAAGGGACGATACTTCAGATCGGGTCGCTGCGTCTGGTCATAGATGTTGAACAGCCGCGAGAGATTCACCGGGCCATTCACTGGAAAGACTTGCCAGGGATCGAGCTCGAACACAGTGCGCAGCCGGTCGATAATTTCCGGATCGGCATCCGCCTCGATCTCCATGCGAACCGCATCGCCTTTACGCCGGTTATGCAATTCCGCGCGCACTGATTCAAGCAGGCTGCGCGCTTCTTCTTCCGCCAGGTAGAGGTTGCTATTGCGAGTGACGCGAAAAGGAGCCGAAGAAACGATGTCATATCCCTGGAACATCTTCACGGCATGATGCGCTACCAGGTCGGCGAGGAATATGAAATCGGCCGTGCCCTCCGAGGGCAGCCGTATCAAGCGAGGTAATACGCGAGGGACGGAAACGACGCCGGTATAGGTCAATGCCGAGCGTCGCCGGCGGCGCAACAGGAAACCCAGGCATAGCGCCTTGTTGATCACACGAGGAAACGGATGCGTGGGATCGACCGTCACCGGTGTCAGCAGCGGATCCAGTTCTTTCTCGCAATATTCGTCGATGAACCGCCGGGCCCCCGCGTCCAACTCATGCGAACCCAGAACGCGGATGCCGTTTTCCGCCAGAGCCGGTCGGAGCCGCGCGTTCCAGCAGTCGTACTGGTCATCCACGAATTCGTGGGTCAGGCGGGCCAGAAGATCGCGCTTCTCCGCCAGCGTAAGACCGTCGGGCCCGGCCTCGTTGTAGCCGTCCTCGATCTGCTGCACCATCGACGCCACGCGAATCTCGAAGAACTCATCCAGATTGTTGGCGGAGATGGCCAGGAACTTCAGCCGCTCCAAAAGAGGATTGCCTTCATCTTCCGCCTCTTCGAGCACACGCCGGTTGAACGCGATCCAGGAGGTGTCGCGGTTGAGATAGTACTGAGGATTATCCAGCGAAATGCGAGCCATGGAACCAACGGTTCACGGTTCAGTCGTGCGGGTTTCCCTATACCGAAATGCCAATGTTGCGCGGCGTATGACCCGGGCGGCTCAGAGGAAAGGGTCGCCAGCAAGGCGGCCTGACCTAGCGCAGAACCCGGTCTCAGTATAAAGCATCTATTGCCTGCGCGCAGAAGTCCCGGGCTCATCGTTGTTGCAGGGTGCTATATCCCGATCCTGCAAGACACCCATTGCAAGATTTATCGAACTTGCTTGATGGTCTCTTTGACCTTTGCAACGACGTTATCCGGAAGCGGCGCATAGGACAAGGCCGCCGTCATTCCCTGCCCGTCAGTCACCATCCAGTTCAGGAAGTCGGACAGAATTTTTCCTTTGGCCGGATCCTTGGCCTGCACTGGAATCAGCAGCCAGGTAAAGCTGGAGATCGGATAGGCATCTTTTCCCGGCGCGTTGGTGATGGAAAAGCGAAAATCAGCCGGGATTTTCGGTGCCGAAGCCGCCGCTGCCTTCACTCCGTCCAGCGATGCCTTCAGGAAAGTACCGGCAGCATTGCGGACGCTGCCGTAGGGGATGTTGTTCTGCACAGCGTAGATT
>JBAVAV010000385.1:0-2989 GCA_049585895.1 Candidatus Sulfotelmatobacter sp.
GGAAAACCGGTCGCGGCGATCTGTCATGGTCCCTGGCTCCTGGTCGAAGCCGACGTGGTCCGCGGACGCACCTTAGCTTCGTGGCCGTCGCTGCAGACCGATATCCGCAACGCGGGCGGGAATTGGCTGGATAAAGAAGTGGTCAATGAGCGCGGTCTGGTCACCAGCCGCAACCCCGATGACATTCCGGCTTTCAATCGCGAAATGATTTCGTTGTTCGCACAAGGCGCCAGCGGCAGCGGGCGCAAGATCGCTTAACGCCCTCCCGACTTGAGTTCGCAGAAGCCGGCTCCGGAATTCCGGGCCGGATTTTTTTTGTTACCGCGCGAAGGTTTTGTCTCAGATTGGATTCCAGCTTCCGGTCACGCGTCCATGGTACCTAAGTTACCTTCTGCAAGTGTGAAACTGAGCGCAAACTTAGATTTGACGGAGTGCCGGCCCTGCGTCCGGCTAGAAGTGTCTCATTTCCTGCAAGACATATCTCTTTCGCTAACATGGCATTAGCAGCAAAGCCGAGAGCATCGCTGGAAGGCCAGCATTTTCACGTCGTGGTGATCGGTGGAGGCATCAACGGCGTAGCCGTGGCTCGCGAGTGTGCCCGCGCCGGAAAACGGACGCTGCTGGTGGAACAAAATGACTTCGCCTCGGGGGTTACCAGCCGCTCCACCCGCATCATTCACGGCGGCTTGCGCTACCTGGAGCACGGAGAGTTGGGCCTGGTGCGGGAGTCGTTGCGCGAGCGCGAAACGCTGCTCCGCGAACGTCCTCACCTGATTCATCCACTGCACTTTCTGCTGCTCCTGAACGAAAATAGTAAGCGCAGCGCGCTGAAAGTCCGTGCCGGGTTGTGGCTGTACCGGCGCCTCGCCCTCAAGCTTCCCAATCTCGACACCTCCGGAATGGAATTGAAGCGACTGGAGCGCGCTCTGGATGCAGGTCGCCGCTGGTCGATCTTCGGATATGAGGATGCGCAGTGTGAATTCCCGGAACGCCTAGTCGCGGAATGGCTTACCGAAGCGGTCGACGCCGGAGCAACGGTTCGGAATCACACCGAAGCTCTCGCCGTCGACGTGGCGCATGGCCGGGTCCGGGGCGTGCTCCTGCGCGATAGCGTTACCGGACGCGATGAGCGCATCGACGCCGGCTGGGTCATCAACTGCTCCGGGCCGTGGGCCGACCGCGTCTGCCAGCGGTCTTCCATTCGCATGGAGAAGCCGATGTTGGGAGGCGTGCGCGGCTCTCATATCGTTTTGCCGCGCTTTCCCGGTGCGCCCGCCGCCGCCGTTTACACCGAGGGCGTGGATGGACGTCCCATCTTCGTTCTGCCCTGGAACGACCAAATCCTCGTCGGCACCACCGAAGTTGCCGACACCAACGACCCGGGCAAAACTGTCCCCTCGCCCGCGGAAATCAGTTACCTGTTGCGCTCGGTCGCGCAGCTATTTCCCAGGGCGAAGATTTCGCCGCAGAGCATCAAGTACGCGTTCGCCGGAGTGCGTCCGCTTCCCTACGCGCCGGGAGACAGACCCTCCGCCGTCACGCGCCGTCACATCCTGCACGACCATGCCGATGACGGCGCGCGTCACATGCTCTCTGTGATTGGCGGAAAGTTGACCACCGCCGCGTCGCTGGCCCGCGACTGTATGCGTAAAATCGGTGTCAAGGTGGCCGAACCGGAGGCTCTGGCGGTTGGCCCCGGCGTCGCGCTTGATCCTTTGCTTGATGACGCGATACTTGAGGTTGCCCGCATGGGGGCGGCCAGCGAGGAATCGGCGCGCGGCCTGGTGGAATGGCACGGCCGACGCGCCGCCGAGATCGCACGCATGGCCCTGGCCAGTGCCGAACTGCGGGCGCCCATCTGTCCCCATACCTCGCATGTGATTGCCGAGGTGCTGGAAGCCTACCGCAGAGAGTGTGCCGTAACCCTGGGCGACGTACTGCTGCGGCGCGTGCCCGTCGCGTTGGGACCGTGCTGGTCGGAAACCTGCAGCCGCGAAGCTGCGCTGCGCATAGGAGCCGTCCTCGGCTGGAATACGCAAACCATGGGATCCAACCTCGAAGCCTTCGAAACCGAGCGCGCCGCGTTCCTGCATCAGCCGTCAAGGCCCGCCGCCCTGGAAGCCGCCGCAGATTGATTTCTGAGCCTGCTTCAATATGCTCACGAACGGGCAGCCGCCTAAAGCAGATTCCTCGCTCGGCACGACTGGGGGCGATGGCGGTCGCGGACCGGTCAATCCGGTTGCGCGCGGAGCCAGCGAATCATGTGCGGATAGGGAGCAATGGAGATTGCGGCGGCCCGGGTGGGGTCCAGGGTAAGGCCCATCCATTGCAGCAGCGGGACTCCGGCGCTGCCATCGCGGTAGGTCTGGATGAGTGTCTGGGCGGAGCCCTTGTAGCCGGTAGGGTGGAAGACGATCTCCGGGGGAATTCCGAGGTGGACGACGGCGGCATAGGACCAGGTCTGGGCGGCGATCTCGTCCCCCATGTCGGGGCCGGCATTCGCTCCGGTGAAGGCGCGCCGTGCGGGCAGCATGGTGGCAAGATGGCCGGCTTCGTGGAGGATGTCACCGGGGTAGAGCAGACGCTCGGGGTCGACGATGAGGCCGCCCGGCTCCAGCGTGACGCCGGGCAGGAAGCTGTCGGCTCCGAGAGGCGCCAGGCGAACGGTGAGGCCGATCTGCCGGAGCCACTCGAGGATAAAGGTTGCTGTTGGATCAAGCATCGACTTTGAGTTTAGAGACTCACAATTCGGGATTCTGACCAACGAGTTTGGCCTGACCGATCAAGAATCGCTTGACCAGGCGGAGTCTAACTCGGTCTCGGTCCGTTTCACCCTATTGCAGTTCCCCCGTTTTGATCCATCCAGTTCGCGGCCATCGTGCGCGCCAGCCGCTCCGTTTCGTCGGAGACGATGCCGTCCACGCCCCACCTCGCCAGGCGCTGCATGACGCGGACGCCGTTTACCGTCCACACCAGAACTTTCTTACCT
>JBAVAV010000386.1:0-2734 GCA_049585895.1 Candidatus Sulfotelmatobacter sp.
CCTTATCGCCGGAATGCACGAAGATGTGCACCACCTGGCCTTCGACCTGCGGCATGATCACGGCGGAGTCGCGGGACTTCACCGTCGCGACGTAGTCACTGGCGTCATTCACCGGCACAGGGCGGGCTTCCTGCACCTTGACCGGCATTCCTTTCGGCCCACTCGCCTGTGCATTCTGGGCGGCGTGGCTTGAGCACGCCAGCGTCAAGCTCGCGGCCGCCAGACCCGCCAGCAGTAGGGTTGTGGCCATATTCTTTCGAAAATTGTTTTCCATGAATTTCTTGATCGGGAGGCTTAGTGAACCTCAGATCTAAGCTTACTCGATGCTCCGCCCGCTTAAAGACCAGCCCCAAGTCTCTTGGACGGGGAACTGCTCCTAACGTTTTGACGCTAAAGAAGAGATTCGTTAGCTCCCTCGCGCGACGCAAAATTATAAGCCGCCTCAGCCCGCAACATTTGTCTCTCGACGCGTTGCAGGCTCCGCCTCAATCTGTAACCGAAAGGTATCACGTAATGCGTAACCATATAGTTACGCGAATGCTGCCGTAGAGTGGTCTTTAAGGAAGTTCAACAACTTTTCATTCCGACCCACTCTGCTACATTATTTCGCTATGAAGGCGACGGTCACGCAGCCCAGCCGCGGTTTCGCCAGCGACAACAATGCCGGCGTTCATCCTGAAATTCTGGAAGCCATTGCTCGCGTCAATCATGGCCATGTAGTGGCCTATGGCGATGATCCGTTCACCCGCTCGGCGGTCAATAAATTCGAAGAGCACTTCGGGCCGGACATTGCGGTTTTCTTCACTTTCAACGGAACCGGCGCCAACGTCCTGGGGTTGCAGGCCCTGACTCGTCCGTACCACGCCGTGCTGTGCAGCGACTACGCCCACATCTATACCGACGAATGCGGTGCACCGGAAAAGCATACCGGCTGCAAATTGATTCCTTTGCCGCATCAGGATGGCAAAATAACGCTGGAAGCGGTCCGGCGCGCCTACCACGGAATCGGCGACCAGCATCACGTGCAGGCCCGCGTCATCTCCATTACGCAATCCACCGAAATGGGCACCGTTTACCAGCCCGAGGAGATCCATGCGCTGGCGAGCTTTGCCCATGAGCGTGACATGTTTCTGCACATGGACGGTGCCCGCCTCGCCAATGCCGCTGCTACGCTGGGCCAAAGCTTGCGCCAGGCCACGCGCGATCTGGGTGTAGACGTACTTTCTTTCGGCGGCACGAAAAACGGAATCCTGGGAGGCGAGGCGGTCGTCTTCTTCCAGCCGGGACTCGCCGCCGACTTCCTCTATCTCCGCAAGCAAAGCATGCAGCTCGCCTCAAAAATGCGTTTTATCGCTGCGCAATTTGAGGCTTTGCTGACCAATGATCTCTGGCTGCGGAGCGCGAAGCGTGCCAACTGCATGGCCGGTCTGTTGGAGAAGGAGTTGCGGCGCATCCCCGGCGTGAAGATTGCATGGAAAGTCGAGGCCAACGGTGTTTTCGCCCAAATTCCCCGCCCCGCAGTCCAGCGAATTATGGAGCGTTACTTCTTCTACATGTGGATCGAGGAAGAGTGCATCGTGCGCTGGATGTGCTCGTTCGATACCACGGAAGAGGACGTGCGGCAATTCGCGGCATTTGTGGCTGAGGGCGTCAAACCATAGGCCAGGGCGCGGCAGAAAGCCCACCCGCGAGAGCCGTTCTTGCTATTGCTTTTTGCCCCACCATTGACTAGATTGACCCAATTCCCCGCCGCGTGCGTGTGGACGCCCCTTAGGAGTAGTTATGAACCGAAAATGGCTCGGCAAATGGTTCGGCATCTTCGGCCTCGTCGCCGCGGGAGCTTTGCTATTCAACCTGTCCGGTTGTGCGCGCGACCAGGAACTGGAGTCGATTACCATCCAGCCGGGCACAGAGACCTTTGGGGCCTCGAACATTCCGGTGATTGATGATGCGGGTGCGAACGTCCAGCTCCGAGCGCTGGGTTCCTATAGTCATCCCGCGGTGACGAAGGACATTACCACGCAAGTGACTTGGAGCTCGAACACGCCAGACTTGGCCACAGTCGACGCGAATGGCGTGCTGACCGCGACCGGCGCGGCTTGCGGGGGCGCGCTGATTTCGGCAACGGTGCAAACGAATAAGAGCGATGGCGGCCGAAGCTCGTCGGGGGCCATAGTGACCGGATTCATGACAGCGAATGTGGTGTGCTTTACGGGCACAGGTCCGGCTCTCTCGGTTGGATTCGACGCCAGCACCGGGACCGGGACTGTCAGCAGTTCCCCGTCGGGTCTAGGCTGCGCGAGTACGGCGACGACGTGCAGCGCGAACTTTACCAGTGGGACTACAGTCACAGTGACGGCCGCACCGGCCGGGACATTCGGGGGCTGGGCAGGATGCGACTCCGTCTCGGGCTCGGGTTTGGCTTGTACCGTAAATAATTTGACAAGCGATCGCGCTATTACGGCGACCTTTAACTAAGTTCTCGATCTTTATCTCAATCTCTTACTCGGTTTCTCCGAGCATTTTTACGAACGTAGGTTTGTGCTTCTGCGGCTTCGTCTTTTTTTCCAGCACGATCTTTCCGCTGGGAGGAGCGCCAATGCGTTCCCGCGCCAGGGCCTTGACCGCCTCCACCGCGCGAAAGCGCTTCGCTTTTTTCTTTCTGGCCATGAGCGCGCCGGGCGACCTCCCTTGTGAACCTAAACAGAGTGTAACCTGTTACACGGGACACAGT
>JBAVAV010000387.1:0-3792 GCA_049585895.1 Candidatus Sulfotelmatobacter sp.
TCCGTCGCTATCCCCATAATCGTCTTGCGGACGAATCGAAGCAGGCGATTGCCGAACTGGACGCGGCTGCGGAAAAAGCCAGGTCGGCAAAAAAACGATCCCCAAAAGGCATAGGAAAAAGCAACAAGGTCGCCAATGCAGCGGCCGGGCTGGACTCCGGATCTAATCCGCGCTCGGCCAGCGATGAATCCGCCAAGGACGATTCATCCAGCCGCTCCTCCGGCCATTTGCCTCGAGTGACCGGAATCCGCCACTGGTCCACGCCCAATTACACCCGGGTGGCCATCGACGTGGAGAGCGAGATCAAGTTTCAATCGCAGCGCATCGCCGATCCCAACCGCATTTTCTTCGACCTGCCCAATACGAAGTTGGCGTCGACTCTGGTGGGCAAGAGTTTCGACGTAGATGATGGTTTCCTGAAAAAAATTCGCGTTTCGGATTTTACTCAGGGCCACACACGAGTCGTGCTCGAAGTCGATGATCTTTCGGACTACAACGCCTTTCTGCTGCCCAACCCCTATCGCCTGATCATTGATATTCACGGCAACGACACGCGGGCAAACACGCTCAAAGACACTGCGACGACCGCGGAGGCGGTCGATGGCACGTCCGGAATTAGTACAGGTTCCGGCATTGACGCGGACGCCAGTTCCCTAGAATCGAAATCCTTGCTCGCGCAAACAGGCAAGGCCCCGGTTAGCAGCATGGACGTGAGCGACGATTCGAAAGTGACCCCCGCGAGCTCCGCACCGGCCAAGAAGCAGGCAAGTCTACCCGTCAAGAAGATTGTGGAGGCGGACGACGATGACGATGAGGCTCCGGAGCAGGCCGCGAAGCGGGAGCGCCCGGAGGTCAAATCCAAAGACTCAAGCACATCGAGCAAAGCGATCGCAAGGAAGCCGTCCACCAAGCGTGCCGTTAATGCCGACGCCCCAGAGCTGAATTCGTCCTCCGAGTCGGCGGCTCACGGGCGTGTCCCGAGCAAGTCTCCTGCCCGCCCTCTGTCTTCCAGCAGGCCGGGAAGCGCGGACGATCTGGATATCCATGAAGCCGGACCCACGGCCAGCGGCGACCGGTCGCTGATTCGGGCCCTGGGGCTGAAGATTGGCAAGATTGTGATCGATGCCGGACACGGCGGCCACGACACCGGAACCATCGGCCCCGAGGGCCTGGAAGAAAAAGATCTGGTGCTTGAAGTGGGCAAGCGCCTGGGCAAACTTCTGGAGACGCGGCTGGGTGCGGAAGTTGTCTATACCCGCAAGGATGACACATTCATTCCGCTGGAAACCCGCACCGCGATTGCGAATAAGGCCCGCGCCGATCTGTTCATTTCCATTCATGCCAACTCAAGCCACGATCCTTCGGCGCGAGGGGTGGAGACCTATTACTTGAACTTCACTTCGTCTCCGGAAGCCCTGGAAGTCGCGGCCCGCGAGAATGCGGTCTCCGCGAAGTCCATCTACGAGTTGCAGGATCTGGTGAAGAAAATCGCGCTCAAGGAGAAGATCGAAGAATCGCGGGAATTTGCCAGTGACGTGCAGGCATCGCTGCACAGCGGGCTGGCCGTCAAGAGTACCGGCATTCGCGACCGGGGTGTGAAGAAGGCTCCGTTCATCGTTCTCATCGGCGCCAACATGCCTTCGATCCTGGCGGAGGTTTCTTTCGTCAGCAATCCCGCCGATGAGCGCCGGCTCGAGACCGGCGAATACCGCCAGCGCATCGCCGACTCGCTCTATCGCGGCATTGCGAAGTATGTAAACGGACTGAGCGGGGTAAAAGTGGCCAGCAAGATGGACAAGGCTGCGGGGCAGTAGGCCCCCCGCAGGACAGCCTACCCGGAGCTACTGGATGGAGCTACCCACCTGCGAGAACACGTTGCCGGCATTGGAGCCGATCAGGCGGACCGTGCCCACCACAATGACCAGGATGACCGCGAGCATGATCGAATACTCAGCGACGTCCTGACCTTCCTCGTTTGACCACAAAGTGCGAACTGCGTAACTCATGATCTTCCCTTTCACTTAGGCTGCCCCCCCTGACGCGCCATTGGTGCGCGACGAAGCTGATGCTTCCCCCTGCACCTGGAAATCGGCCGGACTCAGGCCCCAGGCTTCCCCATCTTGCGCGACAGGCTGCAGACCGATCTGATATTCAGCGACCCCATCGAGCTTTCGTGTCCAAACCACGCGGAATTCCATTCTGCGCTGGCGGTAGCAAACGGTCAGTCGCTCCAACGCGTCCACTTGATGACGAATTGATCCCAGCCGCGCCCCTGTGGGCGTTAGGTCGAGAGTGTGGGCCAGTTCCTCGAAGAATTCCCCGGAAGCATCTCTGCCGCGCACCCGCACTGGCAGGACCGCCTTGCGTCGTCCCTGGCGTCGCTTGTTGGCTTTCACACTGCTGCTTTTCACACTGCTGGATCGCATCTCTCGTCCCATGTGTTCAGTGTGCACCAAATGTGCGACATGCGAAATGGCTCCGATGGGTGAGCCACGGACGGGTGAGGCACAAAGGTAACTCTCGGATGGAAGACAGAAAACGTGGTCTCGTTATGACGAACCGCCGCCCGAAATTGAAGGGCGATACTTGAGACGGTGCATGCCTGGCACCATCCTTGCGTGGAAACTTTTCTCCGCCTTCTGTGGTCTAATTGTCAGGGTAGGCTGCGCCGGAAAACTGTATTCCATGAATCCTTCGAAGTATCTGCTGACGCTGGCTCTGGTGGCTGCTCTCACCAGCCCCTTTCACGGGAGTGATGCGCCCGCAACTTCTTCCGGGACTCCGGTGGGCTCCCGGGCCCAACCCGTTCTTCCCCAGCACTTCGGAGGATGGCAGAGTCAACATGCGCACCAGGTGAGCAACGACGCGGAGTCTGCTGACCCGGCCAATGCGGCGGTGCTCAAGGAATACGGGTTTGCCGGGTTTGAAGCCTCCACGTATACGCGGGACGGTGGCGGGGACGGTGGCCGTACCCTGAAAATCCGCGCCGCCCGGTTTCAGGATGCCAGCGGCGCTTTCGGCGCCTATACCTTCTATCTGCGGCCGGAGATGGCGCGCGAAGAAATTGGCGACCAGGGTGCGTCGCTTAACCAGCGCATCCTGTTTTATCGCGGCCAGGTGCTGGTGGACGCCGTGTTCAGCCAACTGACGGTGATGTCTGCCGCGGAATTGCGCGAGTTGGCGGGAATGCTGCCGCGTCCCGCAGGCAACACCGGAGCCTTGCCACCGGTGCTCGCTTTTATGCCGCACCACGGCTACGTGGCCAATACGCAGAAGTATGCCGAAGGGGCATTGGCTCTAAGCGCAATCTCTTCCCCGCTTTCCAAAGACCTGGTGGATTTCAGCGCCGATCCTCACGTGGTCCTGGGGCGGTACACAACTCCCAGTGGCCCGGCTACGCTCATGCTGATCTACTATCCCACGCCGCAGTTGGCCGCCGAGCATCTGCGCCGCATTGACGTAGCCAACCACGCGGCGCAGCCCCAGGCTGGCATCGAGTCAGTGGAAAACGTAGGTCCGTTCTTCGACAAGCGCACCGGGCCTATCGTCGCCATTGCGGCGGGACCAATCTCCGAAAGCGATGCGCGCATGCTTCTGGGCGCCGTCAACTATGACGCGCGAGTGACCTGGAACGAGAACACCTACTTCGACAAGAAAAACAACATTGCGAATTTTCTGGTGAATGTCGTTATCCTGTGCATGATTCTGGGAGCGCTGTCAGTCGTGGCCGGAGTGGCATTCGGTGGAGTTCGTATTCTGTTTAAGCGTCTCTTCCCCGGCAGAGTGTTTGAT
>JBAVAV010000388.1:0-1983 GCA_049585895.1 Candidatus Sulfotelmatobacter sp.
GACCACTCGTGCAGTTGCGCGATGGAATCGGGCGCATTCTGGTCCGTGCAGGTGACGATCGGGAAGACATAGTAGGCCGAAACGTCCCGCAAGCTGCGGAAATTTCCCGTGTCGTGTGTGAGGAGTGGCTGCAAGTAGGGATTGCGCGGTTGCGCAGCAGACCCATGACGCGAGATCAGTTTGGTTCGGGCATAGCGCGCAACCTCGTGAGGACCCCACTGTCCAAGCTTGCGCGCCAGAGTGCGGAGATCAAAACTTGAAAGAGTCAGCGCACCGATTGGTACGTAGCCCAACTGCGCCAACCGCACCGCCGCAGCGCAGCTGGTTTCGCTATAAATGCTTGAGCAAAGGATTACGACGCGCATGCGGCCTCGTATCGCTGCTTCATGTTCTGTTCCAACAAGAGGGCATCCGCTAGGAACTTGCATCCCCAACTGATGTAGCGCAGCGGCTGGTAGGAACCCCAGACCGGGTACGACCCGCTCACCCCGCCAACGACTCCGCGTCGGCCCTGCAGCGGGACCAGCCGCTTCAGCATCTCGTTCATTTTCAGGGCCGCATTCAGATAGCGCAAGTCATCACTGAGCTCAAACAGCCGCAGCCATACGCAGGCCATTTGCGCGTTGCCGGTGAGGCAAGTAAATCTGCGGCCACCCTCGAAGTCTGATTCGTACGCGCCCGGCAGAAACTTGGCGGTTTCAAATTTGCGCAGCAGAACCCAAGCCGACTTCGAAGCCAATTGGATGGCGTCGCTGCGCCCGCGCAAAATCGCACACTCGAGGACGCCCTGAAGGACGTAACCGATAAAGTGCAAATAGTTGGGATGCCCGCGGAGATTAATGCCATCGATCCAGCCGTTGGGCCGGAAGTGCCGCAACACCCAGTCCAGATTCCGCTCGGCCGCAAGGCCGTATCGATCATTTCGATCATTGTCAACCGCTTCGGACAGCTCGGCCAAGGCCCACGAAACCATGCTGTAGTAAGTGTGAGCAGCGCCCTGATAGGTTCCGCTCCCCGACCAGGATCCGTCCGCCTGCTGCATTTGCGCCAGCCAATCGCCCGCGGCGACGGCAGCGTCCTTAATGTCCGAACGGTTGGTCTCTCCGTAGGCGCGAACCAAGCCGTGCAGGATTTGGCCCGTATTGAACACCGATGGTTGCGGACGGTCGCGATGCAGTCCTCCGGGAAACGCACCTGACGGCATTTGCAGCGACAGCAACCACCGCGTGGCGCGCTCACCGGCTTGGCTCGCTCTGTCGTCGCGAGTTGAGTGCGCAAAATCGTAAAGCGTGGGAACGATGTAGCCGGTCACCTCCGGGTAGGACTCCGCATAGCCACTGAGCAGACTGTAGTATGCCGCAATGCCGCCGTCAGGCCGCTGCGCATCGAGAGTCCAACGCACCAATAATCTCACCACATCAGCGGTCGTGCGGTTCGTGGTTGTATAGGAGTAGAGATGCCGCTGCTCGAAGGTAACGCGTAGCGTGTCGGAGGTGAGAATCCGCGCCAGCGGAATCACCCGTTGAGGCCCGCGCAACAGGCCGGCTGCCTCGCTTAACGCTTTGGCCACGCGGCTCGTGGTGGTCTCGGAATTAGACGCGGTTCGGGAATGGGCAATGGCAGGCTGCACGCGATGATTCGCCAAACTCACGCGGTGGCTGCTCCTCGCGTGTGGCTAAGTTCTGCTATCTTCTGTTTTGCCCCGGCTGTTTTGCTCCGGCGTCCAGAAATGCCTGCATCCAGAACTCCAGCGTGAGCAATTGCCAGATCTGTATCGACTAGTCTTGTGCTCCGGTGCGATGTTCATCCCCGCATCCTGATGAGTGTTTCCCGGTCTCTCCAGTTCACCAGTCCCGCAATGCCACACATGGATGACCGCTTCCTTCAACTCCGCTTTGACTTCAGTTCGTAAATCTTCGCTTTCGTGTGAAACATCTGGACTGCCTGAAAGCCGCAGTAAATCAGGCCGGGTACGCCATCCAG
>JBAVAV010000389.1:0-4088 GCA_049585895.1 Candidatus Sulfotelmatobacter sp.
CGCATGGGCGCCTCATAAATCGAGAGACACCACCGGGTGGAATCAGGATCATGCGCCTGAACCCATGGCCCCTCCGCTTCCGCCCAATACATGGGCCGGATATAGAGTGCGGCATCCTTGTCGAACCGTTTGATTCCTTCCCGCGCCAGCCTGACCCATTCTTCGATTGAGACCGTCGGTTTCAGAAAGAGCTTCTTTGCAGAATCATTGACCCGCGCGCAGTGGAGTTCAAGATCGGGCGTAACACCTTCAAATGCCCGGGCGCCGTCGAAGACTACGGAGCAAAGCCAGGCGGCATGCGTACGCGGGCCCATGATTCCAATGTTGCCCTCGTGCCAATCCCCCTCGAAGAACGTCCAAGTCTTTGACCAACCGGTTCCGAGTGGCAATCGACTCCTCCACGCTAAAGGCTCTAAATTTCCATGTCTCTTGATGAACCAGTATTACAGCCGCTTATTGCGGCATCGATCGATCGTCGCAGTGCTGCGGCCAAGTGCGCGACGAACGGCTCGACCAGCATGCTGGCGGGATTAACCGGCAGAACGACAACTTCTTGACCACCTTGTGCCAACCGATCCCATTTCACGTCTGGCTTGTTGAATATCCGATACTGCGTCGAGGGGCGAAAGTCTGTCACGGCGCCGGGGTATGGTTTTGGGACATAATGCCAACAAGCCTGATCGTTGGCTTGCCAAATTCTTCCGAGTACCAAGGACATGGACGCTGTGCTACTCGATTCCTTGCTGAACCTGGCCAGCAGCATTCCTTGCCACACTGGGATTCGGCTGCGCAATGTTTCCATCTTTTCCCGCAGGAACTTGGATCGACCATCAGAATCCAAGCCCAGAAAACTAGCCGCATGGAACGCCAGGCGCTGGCAAGTGTAGGTTACTCTGCTCCAAAGCGTAACGGGAATCTTGGACCAGTTCATCGTGTCGAACAGAGCGAGCAAGGCGACTCGCTCGCCTTCCGCATCGAGTTGCTGAGCTGTCTCATATGCGATCGTGCCTCCGCCGCAATAGCCCCCGAGAAAATAGGGCCCGTGAGGCTGGATCCGCCGGATATCCTTCACGTATAGGGCAGCCATTTCTTTGATGGTTGTGAGGGGCGGGCAACTTCCGTCCAGTCCCTGGGACTGTAAACCGTAAAGCGGCTGATCGAAGCCCAGATGGCGCGAAAGGTCGCGGTAGATCAGAACGTTTCCGCCGGCCCCGTGGAAACAAAAAAGAGGAGGGCGCGAGCCTTCCGGCTGGATGGCCACAAGATGCGACCAGCCTGAAGCCGATACCTCTCCACGAAGAATCCGGGCAAGTTCTTCGATCGTGGGGGCCTCGTAAAGAGTAGCGAGGGGTAGCTTGACTCCGAAAACCTTCTCGATTTGGGAGAACATCCGAACCGCCAGCGACGAGTCTCCGCCGAGGTCGAAGAAATTCTGATCGGGGGTTACGACGCCCACTCCGAGTTGCTCCTGCCAGATTCGCGAAAGCCGAGTTGCAGTATGGTCTTCCGGGGCGGTGACCTGAGACGTCGGCGAACGAGTGACCGACTCTGGCGGGTAGGTCGATTCAGTCTTCATGGCTCCGATCAGCCCTTTGGGTTACGACCGCCAGGGGGAACAGTGCTGCGCGGGCCGCAACTGGGAAATCCCTTGCTCTCTTAATTCTCGCACTTCGTCGTCTGCGCCGGATGTTGCAAGCATATGTAAACACGAGTGTTATGTCCAGTGACCAGAGTCACCATCGCCCGTTCCTTTACCGGCTGGAAACATTGGCGTTCCTCGAATGATTGGACACCGGCGCTACCGGGTTCGTTGTCCGTTGGCTCTCCGTTAGGGCAAGCACGGCAAAAGCAGTCGCCGCGTCGCTCATGAAGCGCCCGGTGTCGGAAGATATGTGCCGTTGCTTGTTCACGGAGGAAGCAGGCCAGAAACCTTCCGCAGCATTCTGGTGGCTCATGAGCCAGGAGATTCCATGCTTGAGTTGGGCATTGTCGCGGGGTACGCCCGCCTCTTGCAGAGCAAGCGTGACAACGCCGGTGGCGACACCGTCGCTCTTACCATCCATGGGAGTCCCATCTTCGCGGAACCACATGTTGACGAACGACTTATAACTCCAACTGTGCCATCTCCACGTGATGGAGGCCAATCTCCAGCCGCCATCCGCCTGTTGCTTACTCAGAGTTTCCTTAATGATGGCTTTTTGCTGTTCCGGCGCGAGGAGGCCGGGCAATTTGGTGGAAGCCCAGAGAAGGAAAACCTGATTGATCGCGGATTGCGCTGCGCTTTCCCGATTCAGATATTCGCGCAAACGCTTGAGACTGTCCTGGATTTCGGGGCTCGAACTGTAATTCCCCGGGGCCGTACCCACTGCCATCGCGGCCAGGGCCGCACCATAGTAGGCGGAGTCGGTTCCTTCCCAAGGCTCCTGGTCGAACAGGAGCCAAAACCATGAGCCCTTATTGTCGCCTGTGGTCTGCTGCAACGCCCACATATTGTCGAATGCGGCGCGCGTGTCGTTGCTAAACTGTCCGTTCTGGGAGTCATGGCTGGCGAGGATCAGTGCATTGAGAACTGCTTCGGTTCCGCGGGATTCAGCGGTTTTGTGATCGTATCCCTGATCGCTGTAATACGGCCCGATATCCTTCCAGAGCCGAACGCGCTTCGTGACGTTATCGATTAGTCTGCGTTCATCGACTGACGGACCTTGTTCGGCGAGCGCGGAGCGAAGGGCAGGCCGCGAGAGAGCGTAGGGCAAAGCTGTGTGACACGAGATGCAGAAGGTGCCATGATCGCGCGCGGACCCAGTCCAATCCATCCACCAGCCGGCACGGTAGTCGAGGTACTCCGCAGCGGTTTTTGGGTCCCAGGAGTTGGAGACTTTGGATGCAGGGTGCGAGCAAGCCACCATTGTTCCGGCGACGAGGCACGTTAGGAGGGCGACTATTCCTCGCAGGCGTGCTTTCATTGGGGTCGCTCCTCCACAGTTCGAACGGTGATCGACAACAGAATGCCAATAATGGAGGGGAGGAAGATGGCCGAAAAAGGCGCGACCATCACGGATCTCAAGTAATTATAAACCAATAGTGGCGATTGACATATCAGTGGCTTGGAATTGAAAGTCACCGACAGGCATCCGGGAAAACTGTAGAGTTCTGACAGAAATTCACACATCCCAGTCGGCCCCTACGCCTGCGCGGCAGATCCTACACGCAAATATTGGTAACCCAAAGAAATCATTCTCTGAAGCGCCTGCCTGAATACAAGAACAAACCAGGCTGATCTTCCGATCGAATGCCGGCTGGAAGTCTTCCACATAGACAGAAGCAACCTCAGACGTTCCCGCTGAGTTACTCGTATTCGCACTCCCTTCGAAGCGATAATTTCGTACGTCTTTTTTTCCAGATAGACGGACCGAATGTCCTTTCGGAGGCAATCCGCCAAAGATAGCGGGATGGCATGTTCGACGATGGCATCGGGAACGAACAGCGGAAGCTCTCCCGTCTGCATAAGATTGACCAACAACAGAGTGTCCTCAGCTCTGAGCGCGACTGGATCAAACACACCGCCGTCAATGTCGGCTCTGGCGCGGCGAATGGCGAATCCAGCGGTGTTCAAGTATCGAATGCGACCGTCGGACTGAAGCATGTAGTTTTGAAAAGTTATGAGCCTCAGTTCTTCTGCCCTGCCGACCAGGCTGGAGGAATTTCCGACGAGCCTAAGTTGAAAGCAATCGTGCGTGGGCGAATCGGCGATCGTTGAACTCAGCGCGGCGAGGCAGTTGGTCTGGAGTTTGCAGTCCGCGTCTACGAATAGCACTACCGCACCCGTGGAAGTCCGAACCCCCCGATTCCTCGCCGCGGAAATCCCGGCGTGTGACTGCCGGACTAGTGTTAATGGGTAACGATGGGCCGAGGTGTGAATGGCCTCTGGAGCCGTTTCCATGCTGCCGTCGTCCACAATGATGACTTCGAAACTGGGCCCGTTTGTTTGCTGCGCCAAGGATTGTAGGCATCCAGCGAGCGGCATCCAATCGTTGTAGACGGGTATGACGATGCTGAACAGCGGTGTTGCGGTCGAGTTATGTTCGCAA
>JBAVAV010000390.1:0-3631 GCA_049585895.1 Candidatus Sulfotelmatobacter sp.
GAGTTCGTCCTGCTTAAAAAAGCCGAAGATCTCGAAATGCACTCCCTTTTTCTTCAGCCCCAGCACTATTTTTTCGATATCGGTGACCTGCCATCCCAGGATGGTGAACTGCGCCGGCTTGAAGTCCGGCGCTTTCGCTACGCGCACCATAATCCCGTTGGCCGTCGAGCACGAGGGCAAAGCCGTCGTCTTTCACAAACTTAAGTCCCAACACACCCTCGTAGAAAGCTCTTGCTTTCTCCGAATCTCTAGTAGGAACAAAAGCAACGATATCGATCGAACCCAGCATTCAGCCCTCCACAACAGAACGAACGTCTGCATTAGGCTTTGGTCGTAAATTACCCAATTGCCCAATCACCCAATCACTCAATGCTCTCTACTCCTCCGGCGGCAGATCGAAATTTACCAGACTCGCCTGGAAGCCGCGGGTCTTCCAGGCTCCGTACGCGATGCCGGCCGCCATCCAGATCGAACCCGCGATCAGCGCCAGATTCGACAAATGAATCCAAATGAACAGGCAAATGACGAAGCCCAGCACGGGTGGAATCAATTGCCCCAGGGTGCGGTCTGCGCCCCGGACGTAGTAATGAGTGAGTGACGCCAGATTGACGCCCATGAATGCGATCAGCGCGCCGAAGTTGAGCAACTCCGCGCCATTGTCGTAGCTAATGAGAAAGGCGCCAATCAGCGCGATCACGCCCACGAACACCACGTTATTGGCGGGAATCCGCGTTTTGGGATGGATGGCGCCGAAGAACTTTCTGGGAATGGCGTCGCTGCGCCCCATGCCATACAGCAGTCGAGCTGCGCCCAATTGCGATCCCATGCCTGAACCTACGGTCGCAATCAGCAGCGTGATGCTGATGGCCTTGGTCATCAGCGCGCCGCCCGCTATCGCCGCCACATGGCTGAAGGCGTTCGTGACTTCTTCCGCCGGGAACATATATTGCGGACTCAATAGCTGAGCGCCGTAGACCTCAGCCGCTGCCAAAAAGCCGGTGATGATGCAGACCAGTACCGTCGCCAGAAAAATGTTGCGCTTGGGATTCTCCACTTCTTCCGACAGCGTTGAAATGCCATCGAATCCGATATAGGTGAGCACTGCCACCGATGTTCCGTGGAACACCCGGTCGATGGTGAAGGTTTCAGGGTTATAAAAGGGCCGCAGAAAATAGGCTTCGGGATATTGCGGCAGGTGAAAGATGTAGCGGACGGTGTACCAGAAAAACGCCAGGATCACAGCGCCCATAATTGCGCACAGCGTCTTGTTGATGCGGGCTGAGGTCTGCACCCCACGCAGGTTGAGCGCAGTAAACAGTCCGGCGAAGAATAACGGCCACAGCAAACCCGGGTAGGGAATCTGATATCGCGTTCCGCCCAGCAGATCGGCCATCGCCTTGGCCGACCAGATGGTGCAGATCAAAGGATTGAGAATGTAATCCATGGTCATGCTCCAGCCGGTGACATAGCCGAGCGAAGGATGCAGTTCGCGCCCCACATAGGTATAAGCCGAGCCCGCGCTCGGGTACACCCGCGCCATGCGGCCATAGCTCATGGCGGTGAAAACCATGGCAATCATGGCGATGAGGATGGAAGTGACCACGTGTCCCCCGCCCGAGTTGCTGAAAACCCCGTAAGCAGGCATGGGCGCCGTGGGCTGAATGACGATGATGCCGTAAAGAATCAGGTCCCATAGAGTAAGCGTGCGGCGGAGACGAGGCGAGCCAGGAGCAGCGGCAGAGGTGGCTACCATGGGTCGGGCTATTGGATTATGGAGTAGCGGAAATTGTCAATATTAAAACGATTCCGCAGCCGACCCACGCCGCGCGGGCCTAGCCCGGCAACGGTTGTAAATCCAGCGCGATGCACACTCGGGCGGCACTTGGTAGGATGTTTGTCGTTCATTGATTGGGAAAGGAAACTCATGGCCCACCAACATCCTCCCCGCTTTCTGAAAATTGTGGACGACGCCAAGACGCGCGTGCGCGAGACTAACGTCGACGAAGTGAAGGCCAAACTGGATCGCGGCGCAAAGTTCATCCTGGTGGACGTGCGCGAAGAGAGCGAATTTGCCAAAGACCATCTGCCCGGCGCGATTCACCTGGGCAAAGGCATCATCGAGCGCGACATCGAGGCGCGCGTGCCCGATCTCGGTTCGGAGATTGTGCTCTACTGCGGCGGCGGATTCCGCTCGGCGCTGGCTGCCGACAATCTGCAAAAAATGGGGTACACCAACGTGATCTCGATGGACGGCGGCATCCGCGACTGGCGGGAAAAGAAATATCCGCTGACTAAGGGCTGATTCTGGGGAAAGGCGTCGCCATGACCAGCGTTAGCCGGGTAACTTTAGTGCTGGCATATGGCACGCGCGTGCCATTTACGTAAACACCGCCTTACCCTAAGCTTGTTCTCGAGCAGCACTTGGGGGAGGGCTGATCAACATACGTCCCACGACTCAAACGAGTCCTGGGGCGTTTTGTTTTGTCCCAGCGAAGTCCGAGCCAAGGTAGCGCCGGCGCCCCGCCGGCTTTCGCGAGAGCCTGCCCTCATAGCGCAGTCTATTTGTTCCCTCGCAGCTTCGTCGTAGCATTAGGCAGCGCGCACGCCTGACTCGCGTCTTTGAGCGCATCCTCCAGCCGCGCCCCCAGATCCGCAAGCTCCTCACTCTTCATCAACTCCTGCATGCGCTCGAAGAGCCGCCGCTCCTCTTTGCGAATGTGGGAAGATAACCCTCGAGCCAGACCGAGCAGCCGCTCTGGCGAGAGCGTGCGGGTTTCGGCTTCGGCAAAATCCTCGCGCAACCTCGCGTGCTCTCCGAGTAGTTCCTCGACCAGCGTCCTCAACTCAGCGAACCGGAGCGCGGCCGGAAACACCAGATGCTCTTCCGCCGCAAAGTGGACCCTGATTTCGTTTTGAACAATCTCCGCAATCTCCGCCTGCCACACTCCCAGGTCAGCCACAGCAACCGGCGAAGCTCGCTCAATCCGCACACACAAAGCCAGCGCATGCTGGTGCTGACGGGAGAGCGGAATCAGATTCTTGTCGCGCAGCATGGCTCCGCTCAACCTCTCCCTCGAAACTGGATGATGTGCCGGCGATCGCGTTTCGACGGCCTGCCTGCGGGCAACTCTTCGAACTGCATCATCGCCTTGCGCTCGGCCGCCACCTTCAGGCGCAGCTCCCGGCTGGCTTCCGTCTCGCGGTAAAGCGTTTGCGCCACCGCAGCCGGACCGCGCACCTCGCTCAAGAGCAGCACTTCCACCTGAAAGTCGCCGCCGTCGTTGGTTACCCGCAACATGTCTCCGATCCGCACCTCGCGCGCCGGTTTGGCAGCCTGCCCGGTCGATTGAATCCTGCCCAGTTCACAGGCCCGCGCCGCCAATGCCCGCGTCTTGAAGAATCGAGCGGCCCAAAGCCACTTGTCCATTCTTACGCCCGCCATGAATCCATTTTGCTATACGGCTTGCTGAAAAACTAGAAGCTCTCTCATAACGGGTTTCGGAAAGGGCACGACTTCAGTCGTGCCGCTCGGGGCCAAAGTACAAGCCGGGTTCTATGAAAG
Source organism: Candidatus Sulfotelmatobacter sp. (assembly GCA_049585895.1). Lineage (GTDB taxonomy): Bacteria > Acidobacteriota > Terriglobia > Terriglobales > Acidobacteriaceae > Sulfotelmatobacter. The sequence continues at coordinate 3,563 of JBAVAV010000390.1, forward strand.
GGGATGTCAAGAAAAAACACTTTCCCTCCTTCATAGAGGAGGGTTTTTTCTGACATCCAGTCCCCTCTG
>JBAVAV010000391.1:0-5046 GCA_049585895.1 Candidatus Sulfotelmatobacter sp.
CCTTCTGGGCAACGGCGACGGTACATTTGAGCCTGCGACGCAAAGTCCTCCGGTTCATACCTTCGAGCGATTCATCACCGCCGCCGATTTCAACCACGACGGCAGCCTTGACTTAGTGATGCAAGCCGACGGGAGCGTCATCACTGTGCTCTTGGGGAATGGGGATGGAACGTTTCAGGATGGAGTAGCGACGACATCGCCGTTTAATGTCACGGCAATCGGTGTGGGTGACTTCAACCGAGACGGCAGATTGGACCTGGCAACCTCTGGGACGTTCGGCTCAGGTTACGTAAATATCCTGCTAGGAAATGGAGACGGAACGTTCCAAGCGGGCGCTAGCTACCCGGTAGGCTCAGATTCCGGGTCGATTGCCGTCGCCGACCTGAATGGCGATCACAAGCTGGATCTGGCCATCGCGAACTCCGGCAACGTGAGTGTGTTATTGGGCAATGGGGACGGCACATTTCAGGCGGCCGTTCAAAATAGCGCAGTTCCTGATTCGGTCGTCGTGGCCGATATGAACGGCGACGGCAAGCCGGATTTGGTGGCAGCCAATGCCCTGTTTCCGCCGGGTGCAGCGGTATTCCTAGGCAAAGGGGACGGCACTTTTGGGTCGGCTACGGTTTATAAAGCAGCGGGGATCGTTTCCTACGCAGCGGTTGGTGACTTCAACGGCGATGGGAAGAAGGACGTGGTAGTAACTGACAACAACTCCAACGTTGTCATCGTGATGCTCAATACGGGCAACGTTTCGTTTTCCCCTACTACTCCCTTGATCTTTAACAAGCAAACCGTGGGAACAACCAGCGCGCCGCAAAAGGTCACGCTCACCAATAGCGGAAAAACTGCGCTGACAATTTCCCAGATGAAAGCGGCGGGGCAGTTCGCGATGATTTCGACGTGTCACGCCAGCGTCGCCGTTGGTGGGAAGTGCACGATCAGCGTTACCTTCTCGCCTCAATCCAAGGGTGCGAAGCAAGGCACGGTAACGATCCTTGACAGCGCCTCGTCGAAGCCGATGGTGATTGAACTCTCCGGCACTGGGACCTAAGCGGCTTCAAGTCTCGCCGCCGATGCCTCGTCATTTCCATACTCGTGCCAGCGCCGCCTCCAGGTCCTCCAGCAGATCCGCCGTATCTTCCAGCCCGATATTCAACCGCACGATGCGGTGTCCGTAATCCGGGCGGCCTTTCGATCCGTGAAAGTCATACGCCACGGCCAGACTGACCACCCCGCCCCAACTGTAGCCGATCTCGAATAACTCCAGTTCGTCGACAAAGCGCAGCACTTCCGCCTTGGTCGCTTGTGGGTTGAACACAATCGAGAACACGCCCGCGGACCCGGTAAAGTCCCGCGCCCAGATTTCATGCCCGGGACTGCCGGGCAGCGCCGGATGCAGCACGCGCTCGATCTCGGGACGCTCCGAAAGCCACGTTGCCACTTGTCCGGCCGAGGTCTCGATATGCTTCAGACGCACGGCCATGGTTCGCATGCCGCGCAGCGCCAGGCTGCAATCGTCGGGCGAGGCGGCGCAGCCCAGAAGCTGGTGGGTGGCGCCCAGTTTCTGAAACAGCTCCTTCTCTCTCACCGTGACCGATCCCAGCAACAGATCGCTGTGCCCGCCAACATATTTCGTCAGCGCCTGCATGGTGATATCGACGCCGCGCGCAAAGGCGTCGAAATAAACTCCTGCCGCCCAGGTGTTGTCGAGCGCCACCAGAACGCCCTGGCCGCGGGCGGCTTCAGCAATCGCCGGTACATCCTGCACTTCCATCGTGATCGAGCCCGGACTCTCGCACCACACCAGCCGGGTGTTGTCGCGCAGCAATTCTTTGATGCCTCCGCCAATCTCGGGCGGATAGAAACCCGGCTCCACGCCGAACCGCCGCAGCACGTGATACGCCAGCTTTCGATTCGGCGTGTAAATGCTCTCCGGAATCAGAATGTGATCGCCACTTTTGAGGAATGCCAGATTGATCAGCGCAATCGCGCCCTGGCCGCCGGGCGTGATGATCGTGCGGTAGCCTTTTTCCAGCTCGCAGATTTTTCCCGCCAGTTCCAGCGTGGTCGGCGTGCCGTAAAGGCCGTAGGTGTATCCCGCTTCGTGCTGATCCCAGTTGTCGTCGACCGAGGCCGCGTCCGGAAACAGCGTGGTCGAGCCGCGATATACGGGACTCGCCAGTGAGCGGTAACCCTCGGGCACTTTTACGTCGGAATGAATTAAACGCGTCTTCCAGCTCTTGCCCATGGCGGGATTATACGAACGTTGCGGTCAACGTCTCTATGCCTTGATCGTTTATCCTGAAACTGAATGATCCGAACTCGCCGCGCCTTCGACCCGCACTCGATCAAGCTGGTGATCTTCGATCTCGACGGCACGCTGATCGATTCGCGGCTCGACTTGGTGCATTCGGTGAATGCGGCGCTGCGGCATATCGGACGTCCCGAACTGGCCGATGACGTAATCGCCAGCTACGTAGGCGACGGCGCGCCGCTGCTGATCCAGCGCGCCCTCGGCGGCGAGACGGTTGACGAAGCAACGGTGCGCAAGGGGCTGGAGTTTTTCCTCACCTACTACCGCGCCCACAAACTCGATCACACCACGGTCTATGCGGGGATTGCGGAGGCATTGGCCGCGCTTCAGAAACCGTCGAACGGAATGTCGCGAAAGATGGCGGTGTTGAGCAACAAGCCCGTGGGACCGTCGCGGGCGATTGTGGACGCGCTCGGCCTCGGCTCTTTTTTCGGGCAGGTTTACGGCGGCAACAGTTTCGGCACCAAGAAGCCGGACCCCGAAGGAGCACGAAAGTTGCTCGAAGAAATCGGCGTTCACCCGGAAGAAGCCGCCATCGTGGGCGACTCGCACGTCGACGTGGAGACCGGCCGCAACGCCGGTTTGTGGACTATCGCGGTAACGTACGGGTTCGCCCCGCACACGCTGGCTGACCCCGCGCCAGACATTCTGCTGGATTCTCCAGGGGAACTTGCAGAGCTATTCTCTCGCCACTGAGTCCTGCTGTTACACTCTTCCCACAAACGATGACCTCTGACCATTTCGATTCCACTTCCGGTTTCACCAAGAAAGAATTACGCAAGCTCCGCAGCCTGAAAGATCCGCATGGCATTCAGAGGTTTCTCGATGCCATGCCCTATCACCTGGAAGATACCGCGTGGTCGCCGCGGCGCGTGCTGGCTGAGGAATCGGCGCACTGCCTGGAGGGCGCCATCTTTGCCGCTGCGGCGCTGCGGGCCAACGGATTTCCTCCGCTACTGCTGGATTTTGAAGCCGAACACGATACCGATCATGTGCTCGCCATATTTCGCCAGAATGGTGGCTGGGGCGCGATCGCCAAGTCGAACTACACCGGATGCCGCTGGCGCGAGCCTATTCATCGCGCGCTGCGCGAGCTGGCCCTGACTTACTTCAATACTTACTGCAACATGCGCGGCGAGCGCACGCTGCGGCGATTTTCCGGCCCCGTTAATCTCAAACGGTTCGACCGTCAGCACTGGATGACCACCGACAAGCCGGTGTGGTTCATCGTGTTTCACCTGTTCGAGATCAAGCATTACCCGCTGATTACGCCCGCGCAAGCCAAGCGGCTGCATCGCGTGGATCAGCGAGTGTTTCAGGCGGAGTGTTTGGGCAAGGCGTTGAAGGCGAAAGTGGTCAGCGATTAAGTCGCTGACCACTTTCCAGCCTCCAAACAGAAACAAGCGAACATCAGAAGTTGGTTATGGCGAACACGTTGCCAGAAATGCTGCAACCAGCGGAGAAAGAACTGTTGCAATCCGAGGTTGTGCCGAACAACTTGTTCCCTTTCAACAACAGGCCACCGATCGGACCCTGGGCGGCGCCAGTCTGGGAAAAATTGGTCAGAATGGTCTCCGACCAAGCCCCGCCCGAAGGCGGCGAAAGCTTGTAGACCGTCCCGTCGGGCTGCGCTGCGGAACCGCCCCCATAGGTAGTTCCGTAGAGATTGCCGCTGCCATCGAAGGTCACTCCCGAATATGGTGCACCACCGTCGTTCGGTCCACCGAAGCTGTGGATGGTGGTCAACGTCCAGGGACCACCGTGCCCCGCAGTAAGTTCAAAAACCGTGCCCGCGAAGTTGCTGCCGGTAAAAGTGGTTCCGTAAAAGTTGCCGTGGTAGAAAGTCAGGCTGCCGTAGGGTTGAGAGCCATCGGTTCTAGCGAAGCGATGTAGCAGCATCTCGGTCCATGTCCCGCCGGAACCGGGCGAGAGCTTAAACACAACGCCGCACCCGCTGCCTCCACAGGCCGTCATGTTCCCACCCTGAACGGTGGTTCCGTAAAGATTGCCGGCGCCATCGAGGTACAAGCCAGCCACGGGGAACCATCCATCAGCGCCGGAAAAAGAATGCAGGACGGTTTCCGTCCAGGTGCCGCCGGGAGCCGAGGGCGGGCTGAGTTTGAAAACCGCGCCATCATTGGAGGCGCCGCCGCTGGAAGTTGTTCCGTAAAGGTTGCCGGCGTGGTCGAAAATCAGAGTACCCATGGGCGAACCGCCGTCGGCAGAAGTATTGGAGAAGAGAAAAAGGTTGGTGAAGGTCCAGGCCCCGCTGCCGCCGCTGGGCGGAGAGAGTTCATAGATGATTCCCAGGTCTTGAGAGGTACCGTCCCCGCCGACCGACGCCGCGCCGTACAAATTTCCGGCTGCATCCATCACCAGCCCGGCGTAGGGAAGGGCTCCATCGGTGCCGCCTTGAAAACTATAGAGGACCTTTTCGGTCCAGGGACCAATGCCGCCAGCGGGAGGCGACAACTCAAAAACCGAACCACAGCCGTTCTGCGCTCCTCCCGACCAAATGCAAAGTCCGTTTCCACCAACGTAGGCGGTGCCATACAGATTGCCCGCCGCGTCCGAAATTAGCGTTGAGGTCGGCCCGGCCAGGTTGGGCGGTCCTCCGGAGGTGTAAACCAAGTGTTCCTGAGGGCTCGTGGCAAAGGCTGTTGCCAGCAGGCAAGTGCATGCAGCGAGCAAAATGAAAGTTTGACGCGGGGAGCGAAGCATTGAAGTACCTC
>JBAVAV010000392.1:0-1533 GCA_049585895.1 Candidatus Sulfotelmatobacter sp.
CCCCATCCAGCGTCACGACCTTGATGTCCTGGCGGTAGGTGTACTTGTCTCGGGCCTCTTTGAATTCTTTCTCGCGCGCGGCAAAGTGGTGGATGATCTCATCTACGGTAACGCCCTTGGGCTGCGCGCTGTCGAGCGGGCCCTCTTGAGCGAACACGGGCGAAGCCGGGAACGAGGTTGCCGCCAGAGCAGCGAGAAGCCAAATACCGCGCCGCAGTTGCATAAATCTATTTTACCGGATAAATCGGGTTAGAACTCGCGAGGATCAAAGTCAGAAAACCGGGACGATCCCTCGACTGCTGGAACATTCACTGCGGCGACCCGCCCCCAGCCCCTCTCCGCTCAGTGAAGCCGGGGGTAGGTGCTGCAGTTTTGCCGCTTATTGGATGCCATATCAGTGAAGGGGTTGCCGTGAAGAAAATCGGGCTTCGGGCTTCGGCTGTCGGGCCTCAGATTTTTCAGACCTTTATCGTCAGCGGATTTCAAAGAGTAGGGTAGCGACTTTCTCCCCCCGTCGTAAAACGGAAAACAGGAGTTAAAATCGAGTGCAAGGCGGTGGTGTGCAGTTTGAAAAAAGATTCGTATCAGGGCATGCCTTCAGGCATGCCGCCTCAGTCCGAGGTTTGAAACCGGCTTCAGCCGCTGGGGCTGTGGGCGAGCCTCGGCGGCTAAAGCTGTGTGTCACTCAACCATTGTCGGCACCGCTGAAAGCGATGCCTCGATACAAATCTTTTTTCAAACTGCACCACTACTGTAAGGCCTCCCCCTTGTGCAATCAATGATGGCAATGCTATCATTGCAATCATGGCTAGCATCACTGTCCGCAAGCTTTCCGAGAACACCAAACGGCGGCTCCGTATCCGCGCCGCCCGCAACGGCCGCTCCATGGAGCAGGAAGCCCGCGAACTGCTCGAAAAAGGATTAGCTCATGCCGACGCCGAGCCGAAAGATATCGGAGAGGCCATCCGCAAGATCTTTGCGCCTCTGGGGGGAGTCGATCTCAAGATTCCGCCGCGCGGTCCGATGCGTGAACCCTGGATCAAGTAAGGCCGTGACAATTTTAGACACGAACGTCATCTCAGAAGCCATGCAAGCGGAGCCTTCGCCCGCTGTTCTGAAGTGGCTCTCGCAGAAGAGAAAAGAAGATGGCGAACTCCACATCACGACCATCACCGTTGCGGAACTCTTATACGGAGTTGAGCTTCTGCCCCAGGGAAAACGCCGCGCCTCCCTGCTGGCCGGCTCAGAAACGATGTTCGGCAGGGTCTTTGCCGGACGCATTCTCTCCTTCGACGAAGAAGCAGCCCGCGCTTTCGCGAAAATCGCAGCCGGACGCCGTATACAAGGCCGCCCCATCGCGGAGTTCGATGCGCAGATCGCGGCCATCGCCCGCTCCCGCGGCGCGACTCTGGCCACCCGCAACACAGACGATTTCGAAGGCTGTGACGTGCGACTGGTGAATCCCTGGCAGGAGTAGCGCCCATTCAACGTGTAGCGCCAGGCATGACGCCGGCGCTACAAACCCTGCTACAC
>JBAVAV010000393.1:0-6356 GCA_049585895.1 Candidatus Sulfotelmatobacter sp.
GTCACCCGGGTCAGCTACAACGGGGGCAAGGGTGGGATCACCGCGCGCCCCACGCCTCAACAGGAGACTGTGGCTCGTCAGAAACATATTCCACCGGTGGCGGCTCAAACGCAACACGCGCAGGCTGCCCGCGCCAACCCGCAACAGAGAGCCTCAGTCAATCATGGCAAACCGGCAGTCGCTGCGACTGCCAAACCTGGAGCAATGAACGACCACCCCGTCCCGGCCAAAGCTGCGGGGGCGCCGTATAATCCTCCAGCGAATCGCGCCGCGGCTCAGCCCCCAGCCAAGACGCCGGCTGCGCATCCAGAGAACAAAGCCGCCCCTTCCGACCGGCCTGCGCCAAATAACCAGCCCGCGCCGAATCGCGCGGAACCGAATCGTCCGCCCACAGCGCAGCCGAAAGATCGATCTGAGCCAGCTCGCGCGGAACCAGGTCGTCCGCAGCCCAATAAACCCGAGCCGAATAAGCCTGAGCCGGGTAAGCCCGAGCCAAATAAGCCCGAAGCGAATCGTCCGCCCGCGGCCCAGCCGAACAATCGCCCCGCACCCAGCCGTCCGGCGCCTGCTACGAAGCCGGAAACTCCTGCTCCGAGCGCGCGTCCGCAGCCTCAGCGCACTCCTCCTCCTGCGGAAGCGCCGCATGCGGCACCGCAACAACAACGCCCGCAACCTGCGCCTAGCAAGCCGGAAGGAAAGCCTAAGGACGAGCCGAAGCGGGACGAAAAGCCGCCTCAGTAACGGCGGAATTTGCTGACATTTACGTTTGCCAATGCGAATGGGAGGTTCACATGCTCTGGACAGTGTTGGTGGTTCTTGTAATTTTGTGGCTCCTGGGTTTCAGTCTGCACGTTGGCGGCGGCCTGATCCATTTACTGCTGGTGGTTGCCTTGGTGGTGCTGGTGATCAACCTGCTGAGCGGACGACGGACTCCGGGTTAACAAACTGCGGTCCGAAGAATAAGTAGCATGAGACCGGCACAGCAAGGCGAAGTGAAGTGAAGTGCCGCCCTCGACCTGCGTGATCCTTATTTCTCTTCCTTCATCTTCTTGCAGACCAGTTTCGTGTGCCCGGTTTTTGAGTCGATGACCGTGGTTCCGGGAAGGCAGCGACAGGTGACGGTGTTGGCATTCTCCTGTTTCGCGACGACGCAATGTTCGATGACTTCGGCGCTCGCTGGCGGCAACTGGCTGCGCAAAGGCTGCGGAGATCCTTCAACGGCAGGCGGGGTCGCTGCGACCGGCTGCTTCTTCGCCGCGCAGCCGACCAGGAGCAGACATAGGATGAGACAACTTTTTCTCATGTGTATCTGTTTTCTCTCTAACTGGGGTGATTGTCTATGGCGATCTTGGTTACAGATAGGTGCTGCGGGAGGGTAATCATTTTGCGCCACGAAGATAACCAAGGCCACGAAGATAACCAAGGCGATGACAGCTTCGCATAATCTGCAATAGTCTGAACTTGATTGACTGACCGATTGAATCGCTCTCGCCCTGCGCGACAACCAGCTAGCAGGAATCCAACTTCAGTAGTTGCCGACTACCCAGGATTTGGGCCGTTCGCCGGGGTAGGCCGAACTCCCGTCTAAGTGAAATGCTGTTTGCGCCAACGGGCCACGTTCCCGTTGAGTACAGCTTTCCTGTATACCACGCGCTCCTCGCTGGGATTCAACCCGCAATTCCCTTGGAATCGTCGGAATTCCTTCGTGCCCGATCTGGGTCGGAGACAGGCAATCCGAGGGGGCTAAAGATTGCTCGCACCTTGCCGATGTGAATGACGACAGCGAGACTGAGTGGGGTTACTCCATTTTCTGATCGAGACTTGTGTTTCCGGAGGGAGTGTAATGGCTCGGATCGACCTCGAAAACCCTTTCAAACTTTAGCTTGAGCACAGCAGCGGCGGACTTCCCACGAGTCCGAATTCGGGCTGGCACCGGCTGCGTTCCTTACGTGGGTGTCCCGAATCCGGACGTTGTCCAGAATACGGACACCAATAACCTGGCGCCGCAAATCGAGATGGCTCCTGCAAGTCCGTTTCTTGACGCCAGCTTAAGGACATACCAGCCCGCGGATCGTTTGGCGACAAGAGTGGTCCAGAAGATCTGGTATGACCGCAAAAGAAGTCTTTAACTGTGCAGGGCTGCCACTCAAACAGAGGGGATCAGGTTAACTTCACCATGATTCTGAAGCTCTCGGCCGTATCACTCGGTTTCATGCTTCTGTTGCCATCGGTGTCGGCACAGTCGCAGGATTCCTCCGTAGAAGGCCGGCCAGAGTTTGTCGAGCCGATCGTCACGACTCGCTTGGTCAGCGCGCAAGTGCAGGCCCCAGCTCCGCCAGCCGACGCTGCCAGTCTACTTAAGCGCGTGGAGCTCCTTGAACAGCAACTCGCGGCTACGAACACCCAGCTTGCCGCCACAATCGCAGAGTTGCAAGCAGTGAAGGCCGGGCCCGTAAAGAACCCAGATGCGTCCCTAGGAAGTACGTCGACGCCCGCTCCCGAGGATGCAGCGAACCAAGTTGCAGCGTCGAACTCCGACCGCGGACCTGGCGCCATCAACCTCGCTGGAATCCATGTCAGAGTGTTTGGAGACGTTCGCCTCCAGGGCACGGATGCAAAAGGGGACAAACCGGCCTTCCGTATGGACGACCTGGACTTGTTCTTTAACGCTCGCCTTTCTGACCAATTTTCGGCCTTGACCGACGTCAACTTTCACTTCAAAGATAACTTTTCAGTGAACCCCATCATTGATCGTATTCTTCTCAAGTATCAATACAATGAGAACCTCGCGGCATCGATTGGGCGGTTTCACACCGGCATCGGCTACTTCAATGATGCTTTTCACCAGGGACGCTGGCTGGCTACCGCCGTGGATCGGCCCCTGTTTCTTGAGTTCTCCGGGGAAGGCGGCATCCTGCCGGATCGAATGGTGGGCCTCAGCTTCGCAGGTTCAATGCCTTCGGGCGCCCTTGGTCTGAACTACCTCGCACAAGTGGGAAGTACGGGCACGCAGCGCGTTCTCATTACGGACGAGGAAGACTTCATCGATGAGGGCGAGGGCCTAGGGTTCAACCTCGGACTCATCGCGAAACCGCGATCGCTGCCTGGCCTGCAAGCGGGGTTCTCGTTCTTCCGCGACCGGATGTCTCCCGTCACCTCTGGAGGCGATGCGCTTCCTAATCTCGAACAGGAAATCTATGCGGCACATGCACTCTACCAAACGCCCCGTTTTGAGTTTCTAAACGAGGTATTGTTGGTGCGCCACGCGCTGCAAGATGGTTCGGGCCTGACGTTCCGTACCCCAGCGTTCTACTCTTTATTGTCGCGCCGGTTTGGAGTCGTGCGTCCTTACGTCCGCTATCAATACATCAATGCGTCTGATCACGAGCCGCTGTTTAGCGATTTGCGCCGGCGAAATGGACCTTCACTGGGAATACGCTATGACTTCAACGAGAATGCTGCATTCAAAGCACAGTATGACAGGATTCAGAGTCGCGGGCAGGACGCCACGAACGGAATTCAATTGCAAGTAGACTTTATGTTTTAGGGAAGGGAGCCATTCAAGAGCCGATGCCCAGAATCAACAATCTCGTCAGGCTCCTGGCACTCTTCGCCATAAGCGTGTTAACGCTGGCCGTTCCCTTGCGTGCCCAGGACGGCCCGATCGCGGTTGTAGTCAACAAGCAGAACCCGGTCAACAACCTGTCGCTGGCGGAGCTTAGGCGCCTGTTCCTCGGGGAGCAGCTGTTTTGGAAAGGCAGGCTGGCGGTTATGCCACTCATGCGAGTAAGCGGTGCACGAGAACGGGAAGTGGCCATGCGCACCCTATTTCAAATGAACGAACAGGAATACAAGCGGCATTGGGTTGACAAAATCTTCCGGGGCGAAGCTAGTGTGCCTCCTGCCGAGTTGCTCTCCAACGGCTTTGCCCAGGATGGCGTCGCAAGCATTCCAGGTGCGGTTGCCTTAGTTTCTTGGAAAGAAGTGCTCCCGAAAGTTAAGGTACTGAAAGTTGACGGACATCTTCCCGGCGACGAAGGTTATCCCCTCCGCTGAAACTCTCGCCAACACACTCCACGCCTGAGTAGGACTTCGAATCGCGGGTACGTCCTTTGCGCCGTTCTGCCTGGATAACGAGCAAACCGGAAATTGAGGTTTCAGCCGAGTCCAACAGTTCCGCTTCGTCCTCACACAGCGCGTGTAACGTCAAGTCTCGGCTATCACACATAATCATGATGCCCCCAAGGAGGGGGAACATCATGCTGGTTCGCTATTTCAGACGGCCATCACGTATCGAGCAACTGCGCAATAGCACCGGTGGTCATCTGCTTGATGGATTCGCCAAGGAACTGTCCCAAGGCTGCTATCAGTGGGTTGCAGCGCGCAAGCACATTCGGGCAGCGGAACACTTTCTCGATTGGATCGCCCATCGAAACCTGTCGATCGCGAGCGTTGAAGAATGATATGCTCAGCAGTTCCTCGATCACTTGAAACGATACTGTTGTCGCGGACATCATCCTTCGTTGGAACCCCACCGGCAGAAGTACGGTGTCGATCTTTGGTTCGTCTATTTGCTGCGCGCTGGCATTGTCCCGACTCCAACCTTTGTTGAACCAGCGGTCGAGGTACCGATGTTGCTGTCCTTCTGTGACTGGATGCGCCGGCATCGCGGAGCTTCCGACGCTACTCTTTCCATCTCTACGTTCGAACTGCGTGCGTTCATCAAGAAGCTCGGCGAAAGAGCCGCGCATGTATGACGCGCGGATGCGACAGTTCGTGTTGGATAAGAGTCAGCAGTCCGGATGGTGGCTTCGGGCGGGCGACATTGTTCAGCTTCGGTCGCCGACCATTCCTTCGACCCAAGTCGGGCAGGTGCAGCGCTTGTAATAGCGATCTGTACTCTTGCAAAGGGCAGGATTGTGACGACGGTAGACAGTAAGCATGCCCACATCATCGTACAATTCCGCAACATCAATTTTGCATGTTATTGAAAATAAAACAGTAAAGTATGGTGGAGGCGGCGGGAGTCGAACCCGCGTCCGAAAATGTTACTGGTCAAGAGACTACATGCTTATTCGCGTTCATGCCCCCGGCATTACCCGAGGACGTTCGCGGCCCACGCTCAGAACGGACAAGAAACGCTAGCCGCTAGCCTGAGATCTTAACCTCCCTGCCCAGACGTAGCAGGAAGGAGCAGCCCGCTGTATGACGCTCGCTCACAGCCCACGGGCCAAGCTGTGGAGAGCGGCTGCCTAATTAATTAGGCTGCGTATGCCATTTGTTGATTGGCAATTATCATTTTGCCCACGATTACAGGTGCGAGCACCCTGGCATGCCTCTTGGCCGCAAGCATCTCCGTCGAAGCCGTGACGCCCCCACTGATGGGATTGGCCCTACGCAAAGAACCACCTCCAGTTTAGGCGGCTGGCAATTGAGAGTCAAACGTTCAGAAACTGCCACCCAGAACTGCAGATCAGGGTTCGAAAGTCTTAAAAAAGCTCTGGGGGAATCACGTTTGGCGGGACTCGTAAACAATGGATCACAAACAGTGCTGCTGCCAATTCTGTGACTCTTGCGACTATTTGCCTAGGGCTTCGGCTTGTTGCCACCGCCGCAGAGGCCGACGGCGTGGAGCATGGCCTCGGCTACGCGGTTGGCCATTCGCTCATCGAAAAAAGGGAGCGCGTTGAATCCTTTGTCAGTTCGGTGCAGCTCAAGGACGTAAATGGGCGGGTCGACCTTAACACTCCACGAGGGGTGACCCTGTGCTGTGGCCGCTTTGTTCAGGCCTTGCTCCATCGGTTTCACGTAGACGCCCTCGATGTCTTTCAGCGAGAAGCCCTGGTCGGCGTCCCGAATTAATTTCCCGTTATCAACCGATTTCCAGTGATAGGTAATGTGGCATCTGGTTGAATATGCGACAACATTTGTGACCTGATCTTTACTCTGGTCGGTCCAATGGTCGCCCGCGGCATTGTCGCGATAGTAGGTGACATAGTTCATCGGCCCAACGGCGTTCAGATTATCCTGGATGAACTTCATCGTGACTTCAAGGCTGGTCCCGTCATTGGCACGCTTTGGTGGAGACACAGTCTTGGTTTGCTGGGCCAAGGCTGCGCTCGTGGCAATGGCGGCAAGACACATGGTCATAAAAAAACGTTTCATCAACTGACGCCTCCCCGAAATAGTTGCGGCTTTGTTGCCGGCGCAAGAGTGAGCCAGCCCCTTTACGGGAGCCTATTGATCATCTTCATTCAACTGCAAAACATTGGCCGGCGCAAGCGTCGACCCCAGATGTGGGCGGAACACCCGCTTCTGACCTGAATGGACCGGCCAGACCGCGAAGATTTGATAGC
>JBAVAV010000394.1:0-1570 GCA_049585895.1 Candidatus Sulfotelmatobacter sp.
ACAATTATCAATATTGCAATTGAACTTCCTGAGAATCTTACTATTGGGTACAATCTAAATAGGGTATAAGTTGATTAATATTATAAGGCTTTTTTATTGTTTTTTCTGTAATATTTCTCTTAAAATCCAGTGTAAGAGCCGCCACAACAACAACACATCGCTCTTTATTTACAAGAAAGCCATAGTTCGTTGGATTGGAATTGGCAGGAAAATGTAAAAAACAGATTTAAGAAACTGGACCGAATATCAATCTCGACCACCTTATGGCAGCATTTACGAATGGGAGAGATAACTTTCAGTAAAAAAGCTCTAGGAGTTGATTCTCTAACTTATGCCAGGTATCTTTAAACCAAATATACATCAAAATCAATATTGGAATAAATTTGAATGACTATATCTTATTTAGTCGATAAAAGATATCTCTATAGGTAACGGTCCAATTTTATTGATTAATTCAACCATTCCTATCATCATAATCTTTCTAAAGAATATAGTCTAGTTTGAATATATCAACAAATTCTTCTATCTTGTTACCAATTGTTGTGAAGCACCTCTAATATAGCAATATGTCAGAGGATAGACCGAGACAAAAAATGAACCACGAGAGGATGACTTTGTATCTAGCGTTCTGCTTCATGACGATTGTGGCATTAATGACTGCTAATGGATTGACCGCGACAACAACTGTATACGCCGCACATAATAAGCACGGCAGCAGCAATCAAACGTCATATACAAGTAATAACGGTATGTCAACCTCTTCAAGTAGTGGTAGTCACAATAATAATTCGCCATCCTCAGGATCTGGAGCCCCAGGCAGCAAGGACAACAGTGGAGCAGGGAGCGCGAGTAATCCAGCTCCATCGTCAGGAAGTGGCACTCCTACAGGCAATAGCGGTACCGGTACCGGTACAGGAACTAACACCGCACCAACAATAACTCCACCAGCTACAACAAAAAAGACAACAGGCAATAACCCATGTTTAACGTCGTTGCCGCCTACGTCATGCAGTTCGTCAGGAACATCAGGCAGCAGTGGTAATCAGAGTCAGAATAACCATAAAGATCGGCATCACACAGCCGGCGGTTTAGGATCATTCCCCAATGCATACAACCCGGGCACTAAAGACTACAAACATTACGATACAGGACTCCCAAGACATCAGAATAGTAGCATAGGTACTCCTAGTGGAACTGGTGCTAGCAGCAATCGAACACACGACGGTCCATACGGTCCTAAAACAGGCGGTAAAGGTGCAGGAGAACAAAATGGAGCAGGACCTTGTGTAGATAGTCATTACGGCGCATATGAAAGAGGTTGCGGAGTAGGGACACATTGTATATTCATACAAGGACATGGTCTGTTTTGTAGACATGGGTACGTAGGAGGAGAAAGTCACAATACCAAATACGAGGGTGGCACAAAGGTGATGCACGAGACAGAGATTAAGGTGATTCGAGAACCTAGCAGCGGTTCATATAATGGCCCCAGTTCAGTAGTCTTGTTATCCCCGACATCAAACGACTATGTAAATAACGACCCCACCACAATTTCAGTAGACCATGTTAC
>JBAVAV010000395.1:0-4570 GCA_049585895.1 Candidatus Sulfotelmatobacter sp.
TAGTAGACAGATGCCGATGATTGATCCGTCCGATAGGAAGCCGAAATCAGTTAGTGGAAATCGTAAAGTTGACCGTGATCTTGGCTTGCGTCTCGACCGCTTCGTTGCCCTCCAGGTGCGGCCGGAAATGCCACTGCCGGACGGCATCCTGCGCCGCTGTGGCCAGAATTGGCGGGCCGCTGACCACCCTTAGATTCTGAATCACCCCATCTTTTCCGACCAGCGCCTGAAGGATCACGGAGCCTTGCACCTTCATCTGCCGCGCCAGCAGGGGATAACTTGGTTTCACCGGACGGGCGACGACTTCCGACGTATCCACCGACATCTGCACGCGCTCGGCAGCATCGCTAGGCAAGTTCTCCGGGCGATCGGTCGCGATTGTTGAAGTGGGTTCCGCCGCCGGTCGCGGCGGCATGCCTGGTTGCAGATCTACATGCA
This sequence comes from Candidatus Sulfotelmatobacter sp., assembly GCA_049585895.1. Classification (GTDB taxonomy): domain Bacteria; phylum Acidobacteriota; class Terriglobia; order Terriglobales; family Acidobacteriaceae; genus Sulfotelmatobacter. The sequence goes on from JBAVAV010000395.1 coordinate 439, forward strand.
CGGAGCTGCTTCCTGGTCGCAATGTGCGATGCGTATCGCCGGCGATGACCTCCACTTCCAGGGGAGGCAGAACGGTGCGTGTGATGACAGCGCCTGCGCCCGGTTCCTGCGCGGGGGAAGAATCAGAAGTCGCAAGCCTGGTTTGCGGAAGGCTATGATGCTTCGGCTTGGTGGCCGGAACTGCCTCTCTGGTGACATTTGCAACTGCCGGAGGCTGCGCAAGCGGCGTCGCACTGGCTACTGGGGAGCTCTCGACTTCGTCCGATTCGGCGTCCTGCGCTTCCGGAAACCAGAAGTCGCGGTCGTGCCACAGGACAATCCCCAAAGCCAGCAGCAGCAGACACAGGGCGCCGATCATCAGCCCGCGCTGTTTGCGATCAAAAGCGGAGCGTTCCTGCGGGTCGGCCAACGGCCCGCGGCGGGGACTCGGCGTTAAGCTCTTTTGCTCCAACATGGAACCCAAGTTGCGAGAGAGTTTCTATCGCCTAGTATGCCCTGAAAACGCTGCATTAGCCAACCCAAAGGTGCCAGGAAGCGATGCAATTTTGTACCTGGGAAGGCGTGTCATTCTCTGGCCCAGGTCTGGTTACCGGAAACCTTACTCAGCCTGATGAGTCCCATGGTTGTCAGATGCCAGGGTTTGGGCGCGGCGGGAGTTGGCCGGAGAGTCAAACCGGCGCGAATCGCTGAAGCTGACCATGAATCTTAGGGCCGTGGTAACGAAATGTTCAACGAGCCCTGATAGATAGAGAAGTTACGTTCTGTGCTTCGGAAGGTTTCTATAAGGAATCCGCAGGATCCGAACAATTGTTCGTGCTCAGCCCTGGGAGCCACATAGGCGACGTACAACGGGCGCGGGCATTCCCGCAGCGATTCTCCAATCTTTGTCACAATCTCCGCAGCGATCCGCACCCTGCAAGGATCGAAGAAGAACAGAATCAAGGGCTCAAGCGGAAGTGTGAAATTCACGAAGTCCAAGTTCAGGGACTGCACGTTCCTGCATGTCTGAGTGCTGGAGCGATACTGCCGAATGTTGTTCTCTGCGATGCCGTGCAACTCCGGCGAGAACTCGAGGCCGATGATCCGCTTAAACGGAAACTCAGATGCCAGCAGCAATGCCCGGCCCTTGCCCGATCCGAAATCGATGAAAGTATAGTCTTCAAACCTAACCTCAAGGCTCGCGACGACACTTATGAACCGATCGGGTTCGATCGCGTGGTAATTATTTGCGTCGATCCAGTTTGGACTCGGAATGTTCAGATCGCTGAGATGAGTCCAGCCTCCGAATTCACCGTCCGTATCCACGCCATGGGTGCGGTCGAATTCGCTGATGCGCCCCTCACGGCGCATAGACCTAGCGCCGCGATATTCGCTCAGAAGGTGGATGGGCAGTAAGCAGCTACGGGCCAGGCTTGTAACGAACCCGCGTTCCCGCAAAGACTTTCTGATCCGAGGAATAACGGTTCTCAAGGGTCTGGGCATGACGGAGTCTTCTCCATCAGCAGGCGAGCTGATCGCGGGAAATCTTCAGCCCGCTCAGGTTGCCCAGCGCAGTCACGGCGATCAGTTCGCTGTGGAAGAATTCGTTGGCCAGGTTTTGCAAATCTTCGACGGTGACTCCTTCAATTTTTTCGATTAGCTCGTCGAGGTCGTAGAAGCGGTCGAAATACATTTCCTGGCGGGCCAGGTTTGACATGCGGGCGGAGCTCGATTCTAGCGACAGCATCAGGCTGCCCTTGAGCTGATCTTTGCAGCGGCGAAGTTCTTCGTCGGGGACAGCCTGCGTCTTCAAGTTGCGGAACTCGCTTACCACCGACTGCACCACTTTGGCGGCCGAGGCCAGCGACGTGCCGGCATATACGGCCAGGCATCCGGTATCACGGTATGGATTCAGGTCGCTATAGATGGAATACGCCAGGCCCTGCCGTTCGCGGATGTTCTGGAACAGGCGCGAGCTCATGCCTCCGCCCAACAGCGTGTTGAGAATGTATCCCGCGTGCCGCTTTTCGTGCGCAATGGGATGCGACGGTACGCCGATGCACAACTGCACCTGTTCGAGCGCCTTCTTGTTGCGCAGCGTGATGCGGGAGACGACCTTGGGTTCCGGCGAATGAAAGCCGTTCTTCGTTGGCTTCATGTGCTCGAAGTGTTTGGCGACGAGTTCGACAAAGCGGTCATGGTCGAGGTTTCCGGCTGCCGCGACCACGATATTGCCGGGCGCGAAACGATGGGCGTAGGTGTCGAGCACTGCATCGCGCTCGAAACGTCTAACGGTTTCCTTGGTTCCCAGGATCGGCTTGCCCAAAGGATGGTCTTTCCAGAAGTTTTGAGTGAAGATTTCGTGGACGAGATAATCCGGGTTGTCTTCATCCATTTTGATTTCTTCGAGGATCACGCCGCGTTCGCGGGTGATGTCGGCGGCATCGAAGACAGGGTGGAGCACAAGATCGCAGAGAATCTCAAGCGCCACGGGAACGTGCTCATCTAACACCTTGACGTTGAAGCAGATGCACTCTTTGGCGGTGAAGGCGTCCATGTTGCCGCCGATGGAATCGACCTGGCGGGCGATCTCTTCCGCGGTGCGGTGCTTGGTTCCTTTGAAGACCATGTGCTCGATGAAGTGGGAGATGCCATTCCAGTGAGGATCTTCATCGCGCGAACCGGTCTCCAGCCAAATGCCGATCGAAGCGGAACGGATATGCTCCATCCGTTCAGTGATGACGGTGAGCCCGTGGGGTAGTACCTGGCGGCGAATGTTGCGAACTTCTGTAGCCATCGCGATAGGATAGAATCCGAATGATTTCTTGGAGTGTGCTCTCCTATTCTTACACATCTGGCAGGGTCCGGGAGGGTGTGCGAGAATGATGGATTTAAGCGTTTAGAATCAATGGGTTGCGGGCTAACTCGAGGCCCGTTATTTCGCGCTTGGAGCACGCGTTCGTTCATGCCATGGTTGAATCTCGTCCATCGTCTTTGCTGGGGCTGGATCGTGGCGAGCTCGCCCTGATCGTTGAGGGGCTGGGCGAGCCGCCGTATCGCGTGCGGCAGATGATGGACGCGGTGTACCGCCAACGGGTGGAATCGGTCGAGCGGATTTCCACTCTTCCGCAATCATTCCGCGACGAACTGGCGCGGCGCGGGATTTCGATGGGATTCCCCCGGATTGAGAAGAAGTTCGTATCGGTGGATGGTACGGTGCGTTATCTGATTGCCTTTTCCGACAATCAGAGTGTGGAAACGGTGTGGATGCCGGAGGGGGACGGAGGAGAAGCTGGAGATGGCAGCGAAGCTGGCGATGTGGAGGAGCGTTCTGACCCAGGTCCTGCGAGGGCTAAAGCCCTGCCAGGAAATGGGGATTCTACCGCCGCGCTGGAGCGCTCCACACCAAATCCGCGCATCCATCCGCGCATTCAAAAGAGCCGGGCGACGATTTGCATTTCCAGCCAGATGGGCTGCGCCGTGGATTGCCAGTTCTGCCTCACCGCACTCCTGGGGGTGAAACGCAATTTGGCCGCCGGCGAGATCGTGGGTCAGGTTTGCGCGGTATTGAACGATCAGAAAGTCTCGCCGCCGGAAGACCGCATCAACCTGGTGTTCATGGGGATGGGAGAGCCGTTCCTGAACTACGACAATTTCATGAAGGCGGTGCGTCTCTTGGTGGAAGCCGTCGGCGTGGCCGAGTCGCGGATGACGGTTTCAACCGCAGGCATTGTGCCGCGGATCCACGATTTTGGCTTGGAACTCGTGCGGCCCAAGCTGGCGATTTCGCTGAATGCGTCCAATGATGCGCTACGCACGAAACTAATGCCGCTAAACAAAAAGTGGAATCTGACAGCGCTGCTTGCGGCGGCGCGGGAGTTTCCCCTGCGCAACCGGGAGCGAATCACGTTTGAGTACGTGCTGCTGCGCGGCGTGAACGACGGACGCGCGCACGCGATTGAAGTCGTCGACTTACTGCGCGGACTGCGCGCCAAGGTGAATCTGATTGCCCTGAATCCCGGGCCAGGAATTGAGTTTGAAACCCCCGACGAGCATGCCGTGGGCGCGTTTCAGAAGACTCTGCGGGAAGCGGGCATTCCTGCCTTTGTCCGGCGGCCGCGGGGCCGGGACATCTATGCGGCCTGCGGCCAGC
>JBAVAV010000396.1:0-8059 GCA_049585895.1 Candidatus Sulfotelmatobacter sp.
GCGCTGAACGGCGTCGGATAAAGAGCCTGGTTGGTCGTACTTGCTCCCGCGCAATTGGCCGGATCGTTCACCTCCGGATTTCCCACAAATACTGGGGACCCATTGGCATCGAGGCAAGGCGCGTTGAACGTCGGGTTGACAATGCCGAGAGCGTCATTCTCATTCAGGAAAGTCTGTTCGTACGTGACTCCCGCCTTCAGATTGTGAATACCTTTGACGTAAGAGATGTCCGAACGCAGGCCGGCATTGGTCAGGGTGCGGTTCTGGCCCACGGTCTCGGACTGAAGATTGGGCGAGAGATCGGCGAACGGGTTGGCGCTGGGATAGTAATTGTACTGGTCGCGTCTGACGAAAGCGCCCAGCGAGAATACGGAAGCCGCGCTGAGCAGGCGGGTCCACGAGGGTGCGATGTTGAAGGTCTTGATCTGTGAGCGTTGATCCGCCGGACCGACGACATTGCCGTTGGGGTCAAGGCCGCCATTCTGCACCGTAACCCCGGACCAAGCCGTTGCGTTCTGGGCGTCGAAGGAATTCGGCGTCTGAAACCAGGAGCGGGTGTAGCCGAAATTCAGGTGGATCGAATCTCCGGGGGTGATCTGATAGTCGACTCGGTCGAACAAGTTCTCTTCGTTGCCCTTGTCATGCATCACGACGAATTCCGGTGGATCGAGGAAACGGCCGCTGTTCAGCCCGTTCACCGAGATGAAGTTCCCCCACTTCTGGCCTCCGTAGGCGAGCGTGAAGCCGAGATCGGAAGAGCCAAACGAACCGTAAGAAGCCGTGAGACTGCCGTGGGGAGTCGTGACGCCCTGCCCGGACTGGGTGGTCACATTAATGACGACGCTGGTTTTATCCCCGTATTCGGCAGGCGGCGCGCCGGAGATAACTTCCATCGACTGGATCGAATCGAGAGGAATCTGATTGGAGAAAACTTTGCTCTGCTGATCGGTGATCGGCTGGCCATCGACCACGAACGAATTCTCCGCGTGATCGCCCAGACCGTGAAAGAGACCGTTCGAGTCGGCGGCAATTCCGGGCGTCGACAGCGTAACCAGCGAACTCACCGACGAAGACCGGCTCTCCAGCGGAAGCTTGTCGAACAGGTTCTTGTCGACGTCGGTATGGAAAGTGGAATCGTTCTCTACCAAGTCCCCGCCCTCCGCCTCGACGTTAACAGTGGTCGTGGATCCACTTACCTGCAGGGTGATGGCAATGCTAACCGGGACCGCAGAGCGAGGCTCGACGTCCTGAGTATAAGAAGCAAAACCAGAGGCCCTGACCGTCAGATGGTAGGGGTTGAAGGGAATGTTGGTGAAGCTGAATCTTCCCGCGGCGTCAGTCGCAGTCGAGCGATCGAAGCCGCTCACGGGGTTGCGGATTTCCACCGTCGCATTGGCGACGACCGCTCCCGTGGAATCGAGCACCGTGCCATTGATCGAACCGGAATTACCGACGTTTTGCGATAGGCCTGCAACGGCGCCGAGAACGAGATAGAAAACTACGGAATAAGCCGCGAGACGCGACTTCTGATAAGAAGCCAGCATAAGTCCTCCTGAGAAAATTGGTCTAAAAGAAAATCGGAGACGCAAGCCCATACAGCTCGAGCTTGTGTCTACTCAATTTGGGGTTTTGTTTTCTTTTAGACCACAGGAGGCGGGCGGTTGCTGATAGCGAAGGCGAGTACTTGGCGCGGAGCGGATTCCACTTGCACCCGAACCGTCGAGACCTGCACTCGGATCGGCGCGGGTTGTGAGCACGCCGCCGCGGGAGTGGTGGAATGGGCGGCAACGCAAATCCGGCAAGTCAGCGACTTGTCAGCGCTGGAGTGGTGATGCGTGGCCAGCGCGACGGCCGACCATAATGTCAGCGCCAGGCAAAGACAAGCGATCGCTTTGGAGATGGAACGCATCGCGCTCACCACAAAACCTCAGCAAAATATGTTAGCACGGCGGTGCAAACTCGGTCCCTAGCCCTTAAAAAGCTTGTCATGCCGACCGGAGCCGGAGCGAATGCGACGGCGGAGTGGAGGAACCTGCTGTAAGGTTGCCGTTTCGCCCATCCCAGAAAATTTCTAATCGACCAGCCCGAAACTGCCGATGGACGAGCCAGGAGGGTGCTCAATCGTGAGAGTTCTCTTAGTCGAGGACAGCAGGCTCATACGGCTCGAGAACAAGCGCGTGCTGGTCAACGCAGGCTATGAAGTATCCTGCGCCGGCGACGGCGAGTCTGCTCTAAGGCTAGCCGGAGAGCAACAGCCCGATCTCATTCTGCTGGACCTGATCCTGCCCAAAATGAGTGGCATTGAAGTGCTCGAACGCCTGAAGAAGAACGCCGCAACCGTCAACATTCCCGTGGTCGTGCTGAGCGGGCTGCCGGAAAAGAACCGGCAAAAACTCATCGATGCCGGCGCGGAAGAGTACCTCGAAAAAAATACGATAATGCCCGCGCCGGGCGTGAACATCTTGCCCGGTGTGCTGGAGAACGTGATCTGCCGCGTCAACCGGAGAAGAGGGATAGCTTTCAGCAGCGTTCCGGTAAACAAATAAGATCCCAGACGACGAAAGTACTTCCCACCATTATTCTCCGCCCGCGAATTGTTCTGAACGAATTCCCAGCTAGCGGGCGTCCCGTTGATGCTCCCGCGCCGATAGATTAGCCCCCGCCAGCAGCAACAGCCCCGTGAGGAACGCCCAGAACATCATGCTGACGGAGAGCGCGAAAGGCCCGTAAACTTCCGCAAAATTCAGCCGGGGCAGAGCCAGAATGTAGCCATACTTCAGCGCCTCGGAGAGCAGGCCCATAACAATTGCCGTGGGCAATACCGCCCGCGCCGGAACCTTGCCGTTGGGCAGCACCCAGTAAATAAGAAAGAAGATCGCGATGCTGGCGCCGATGGCGAAGGCCTTCATCCCGATGAATCCCACCATCCGGATAAAACCAGAGCTGTGTCCGCGCAGCAGGAACTCCATGAGCGCAACATTGCCGGCGGTCATTGCGATCGAAAGCAGAGCCAGCACGCCGCAGCCAAAGGCCAGGCCCAGCGAAATTAATTGATTGCCCAGATAAGACCGGTTGTCGGCGAAACGCCAGATGCGGTTCAGCGCCACTTCCAAAGGCATGAACACGCCGGAGGACGTGACCAGCAAAATCATCAGCGAGACCAACTGCACGGAGTGCCGCGAATCCACCATCGCATTCAAATTGCGAATCACAAAGTCCTGGCCTGCGGGCAGGTAGTCTCGCAGCAGCTCGAGCACCACGTCGTACATCACGCGCGAGTGAAAGACTCGCCGGATCAGCGTCATCAGCAGAACGACAAACGGGAAAAACGACAGGATCGCGTTGGCCGCTACCGAAAACGCGAATGTGTGAACGTCGGTACGCAGCAGGTATTTTGTGGTGGAGACGGCCAGCCCGGCGGCGTGGTGTGGCGGAGCCTCGTGCCGCTTGGTCGCGTGTGTTTTTGGCGGGCGCGGAAGCGTATCTGTGTTCGAATCGGACACGGGATTCCCAAATCTTATCAGAGGGTTGCAGACAAACTCGATGTTGACCAACGCACTAAAGTTCTCGCCCAATTGCGCTTCGATTCCTTACGTTTTGGGAAAGCCTCAACGTGACCCCAGGTTACAACCGCCCCAGGTTTTCCCCTCGGACTCTAATTTTTCTTGCGAAACCGTTTGACTGTGCTTATTATCTGGTGCTCATTACCGGGAGTTAACCCCCGGTGACGAGTTGCAAGGCAGGTTGACGTTTGAGTTTTGTGGTGGAAAACAGCGCCGATTCGTCAGGCTCCAAAAGTTCGCGCCGCAGTTTCTCTTGCGCGCCGGACTGAGGGGTCTTTTCCTTTTTGGAGCAAATTCTTCCGCATCGCCAGACCCAACCGAATTCTTCCGCCTTCCCTGAGGGGGTGCTCCTTTTGCTTGGGGCTTCGAACGGGGAGTCGGGGAATTTATTCTTCGCGATCAGTGAAAGGAGTTTTTCCGTGAGAGAGAAGGGAACAGTGAAGTGGTTCAACGGGGCGAAAGGATATGGCTTCATCCAGCGCTCCACGGGCGAGGATGTGTTTGTGCACTTCTCCGCCATCCAGGAGAACGGCTACCGCACGCTCAACGAGGGAGAAACCGTGGAGTTCGATCTGCTCAAAGGCCCGAAAGGCTTCCAGGCGGGCAACGTGGTCCGCGCCTAACCGGAATCCGGCGATCCCAAACCCTCCCGTCCCGCGGGAGGGTTTTTTGCTGGAGAGTACCAGGTTTGCGCGGGCTTCAGCCCCGCGATAGTGCTCGTTGAGCCAGAACGCATGGCTTACTGGCAGTTAGTTTGCATGTCGCTAGTGATAGATAGAGAGGCTAATTGGCCCTGCCCATGGTTTCCGTCGGGATCCCTTCCCATCCCGACTCCCTCTTCCTGGTAGCACGCAGTGACACCTGTGAGTTGAAGAGTTTGGTTTGAAGAGTCCAACGCCTCGTAAAAGTAGTTCCCTTGGGCGGCTGAGTTGTTTGGACAATGGTCAGCATCGCAGGGATCGGAACTGGCGCAGAGCCACCCGTGCATGGTCGTGGTTGAATAGCTAAACGTCGGAGTGACCCCGGCGCTCGTCCCGTCCACCAGGCTCATGGCTGCCCAGGCTGTCATGTTGTTCTGAGCCCCGGAGACCGCACAAGAGTTAAGGCCGGTCCATTGATTAACACGCCCGACATAGAAAGAGACATACTCTTGATTGTCGTTCCATTCGACAGTTTTGGGCGTGCAACCGTATTGCCCGGGCACGCAAATGTTCAGATTAGTCATGGGCTTTGGAAACAAGCAGCCCTGGTCGATCTCACTCAACGTGGGACCGGAGAGCAATTCCACATTTTTTAGATACGAAGAGGCCCCATACCACGCCATGGAGTAGCCTATGGCAGCCGATCCTGCGCTCGCACCTTGGGCGCACATCGCTTTGCCGGATGGATGAAGCCCGACATTGTTATTTACCCAATTCAGAAAGGTCGCAGGCCGGCATGCGGCGTTGAGAATATTTCCTGGCTGGCCGCTCGTGCTGTACGGGTACTCCCATGGCGACGAGTACTCCAACTGGACAACCACGAATTTAGCCTGATAGGCGGAAAGGTACGCCAGATTGTCATCCGCGTACTCCGACGGTGAGGTTCCGGAACCGCTACTGAATGTGACGATAGTTCCCTGAATCGTCCCGCTGGGGACGCTGTATCCGAAGACGATCCCGATGCTGTCCGTATTCGGACAAGATATGGCAGCGTGGAAACAGTTCATGCCGGGAAGAAACAATGTGCCGTTCAGGGCGGTTGAGCAGGGGAACCCAGGATCATGCACCGTGACTGTGCCCAGGGGAAGGGCGCTGGACTGGGCGTGTACTTCTGGAGGGACTGATAGCGCAATGGCACAGAGCGCTACAGTGATCAACGTGAGAATCGATGCAATGTTCTTCATCTTTATGTCTCCTTGTTGCGACCTGCGGACAGGATTTTATAAGTGAGTGCCACCGGTGCGCCGAATGAAAGATAATTCTGTTACGAAAACCGGACAGCGTTTGCCGCATTCCGCCTCCCGCCGAAACCGACTGGTCTGCGCCCCGATGTTGTGCTAACGTAGTCGCCATTGGCGGCGCTGAGGCCGCAAGCGCAGGGGGTACATTGGCCCATTTCTGTCACACCGCAGGCAAAGCCTTTCTCCCCTTTGCAGCTGTTCTGGGTCTCAGCGGGGCCTTGTCGGCGCAGCTTGAAACGCGAGGCAGCGCCCTGGTCCTCCCTGAACCAAATTCGGCTGCAGTCGGTGACTTCAATCATGACGGCAAGCTGGATTTGGCAGTCACCTCAGTCGACTCGCGGACCGGTTACAGCACGGACGTGCAGGTTTTACTCGGAAATGGAGACGGTACGTTCAAGGCGGCGGTCAGTTATGGCGTTGGTACGCGGCCTGACTCCGTAGCCGCGGCCGACTTGAACGATGATGGCAACTTGGACCTAATAGTCGCCAACGAGATGAGCAATAGCGTTAGCATCTTGCTGGGTAATGGCGATGGCACCTTTCAACCCGCGATGACCTTTGCGACCCCACAAGACCCGACATTCGTGGCCGTGGGGGACTTTAATCGCGACGGGAAGCTGGATGTTGTGATGGTGAGTCTTTCCGACGCAACCGGCTTTTGCGACTGCGTGGCAGTATTGTTAGGGAATGGTGACGGCACCTTTCGGGAACCGGCAATTATCACTACGCTGGCAGAGCCGCCCACCGGCGCCCTTGGAGTAGGGCGCTTCGACGCCGATAACAACCTCGATGTGGCTGTCTCCGAGGAGTCTCTATCAGCCGACCAGGTGGAAGTTCTGCTGGGCAATGGCGACGGGACGTTTCGTCAAGGGGGGATCTATCCCGTGGGAGCGGGTCCGGGCCCGATCGCCGTAGCGGACTTCAACGGCGATCACAAAGCCGATCTAGCGGTAGCAGAGAACGAAGGTGGCGCCATCGGTATTCTTCTGGGCAATGGCGACGGTACGTTTCAGCCGGAAACGTTTTATCTCACCAATTTCCCGCTCTGGGTAACAGCCGCGGACCTCAATGGCGATCACAAGTTGGATCTTGTAGTCGCGAACATAGATTTTCCCAGTGGGGTCACTACGCTGAAAGGGAACGGCGACGGTACATTCCAGAAAGGAGTGTATTACCCTGACGGGACGGAGGATCGATTCGTCGCGGTCGGAGACTTCAATGGCGACCATAAGCCCGATGTCGTGGTCCTCGACTTTCTGAACGGCAAGGCCATCGTCCTGCTCAACACCGGCGTGGTCAGCCTCTCGCCCACCACGCCGCTGAACTTCAAGAAGCAAACCGTAGGCACAACCAGCGCCCCGCAAAAAGTCACGCTCACCAATACGGGCACAACAGCGCTGAACCTCTCTGCGATGAAAGCCGTCGGCCAGTTCGCTATGACCTCAACGTGCCATGCCACGGTCCCAGCCGGCGGGAAATGCACCATCAGCGTGACCTTCTCGCCCAAGTCCAAAGGCGCGAAGTCGGGCACGGTCTCGATCACCGACAGCGCCTCGTCGAAGCCGCAAGTGATTGAACTCTCCGGCACTGGCGACTGACAAAGCCCTCTCTTAAGAGAGATCTGTTATCGTCGGCCCGAAATGCACCTGGCGGCGGAACCCCGTCCCTCAGCTGAACATTGGCGCAACCCAAGAAATCCACTGCCCACTTGTGACATCTAACCTTGCGCCCGCCCGCAATTCGCCTCATCATGAGCAGAGGCAGCACATCCATCGACAAACAATGAGAACCAGCCCGGGCGTAAAAGCCGGGCCGTAACTCCTTTGCCCGACGGATTTTAGCCTTTAAGTCCTTTGCCATGCGGATTTTGCAAGCTAATTCGTGCTAACCCGAAGATTCCATTAGGCGCGAAGGGAGGGGTGGAGGGGTAAGAGTACCAACTAGTAAACTTACTCGCAAAACGGAAAGGACGAACGACCAGCCAATAAAAACGCTGGCTTAACTGGGCCAGAAAAACACTGGCCTAAGTCCGCGTCTTGAAAGGGTGCGGCTTCAAGCCGCGCCATCCGGCTGGAATGTCTTGTAACACAGTGGAGTAAAGGTCGTGGGTTTAGCCGCGAAGCGGCGAAAGATTGCAGCCCACGCCGTAAGGCGTGGGTGGAGGCTCCTGGGCCGCTGGGGTCAATCTACTTAACAAAAAACGGAGGAATAAAGAAGTCATGGGTCTGGAAAATGTTCCACGGTGTCGGCATGTGAAGGCCAATGGGACGCAGTGCGGTTCTCCCGCGCTGCGCCGCAGGCGGGTTTGCTATTTTCATCAGCGCGTGCAGGATATGAAGGTTCGGGTGCTCAGCGATGAGTCCACGCAGGGCAGGTTTTGCATGCCCGTGCTTGAAGACGCGCACGGCGTGCAGATGGCGCTGATGCAGGTATTGGAGCAGCTCGCCTGGGGCCGCATGGATCACAAGACGGCGGGGCTGATGCTCTACGGCCTGCAAACCGCCAGCGTCAACCTGCGGAATATGGAGCGGGACCGGGTCGATCCGACGGATGT
>JBAVAV010000397.1:0-2404 GCA_049585895.1 Candidatus Sulfotelmatobacter sp.
CGTCGCTCCCAACTCTGACGCCGCGAAGCTGGGCGAAGCCGGACGCGGACATGAACTCGTCATCATCGAGACCAGCCGCGATTGGGTTCACGTCGAAGCCATTCTGCGGCAGCCCAGCCACGAAGAAGGCGCAACCGACGAAGAGCAGGAGGGCAAGGCCATCACCGGCTGGGTTTCGGCCAAAGCCCTGGTGAGCATGACCGCGCCCAACGGCGACAAGATCATCTTCGGCGAAGCCGCCGACTCCGAAGATCAGGCCAGCCGCCGCCGCGGACGCCGCGACGCCGCCCAGGACGCCATGCGCCTGTACTATCGCGTCTACGACTTGTTTCCCACCTCGCCACTGGCCGCCGAAGGCCTCTACCGCGCCGCCGATATTCGCTGGCAAGTCGAACGTTCCGACATCATGACCCGCCCCTCCGCCCGCGAGCGCCAGGCCTACATGCGAGGGCAGATGAATGAAGAGTGGATGAAGCTCGTCATCAAGAAGTATCCCGGAACCAAGTGGGCCGATCTCGCCTCCTTCCACCTGCTCGAGAACAAGCTGTGCGGCGATTGGGAGGCCACGGCGAAATGTCCCGATAAGGAAGCGGATATGTATGAGAACTACGCCAAGGATCACGCGCAATCTCCGTCGGCGCCCGAGGCCTTGTATGACGCCGCCTGGCGGCGCTCCGCGCTGATCGAGATTTACAAAACCGAACCCAATCAGAAGAAATCGGACGAATCCAAAACCCGGGCGCTGGCGCTGGCGCAGAAGATCGTGAGTGACTACGGCCAAAGTGAATGGGCCTTGCGCGCGCAACGCCTCATCTTCTACATTCAGCAGGGCGTGGCCACTTACGGAAACACGGCGGATTAACTTTGCCAATCTATCAAGCGGTGGTTCTTGCCGTTATTCAGGGGCTGGCGGAATTTATTCCCGTCTCCAGTTCAGGACACCTCATCATTGTGCGGCGGTTACTGGGCTGGAATGAACTTTCCCCGGCTCATGAACTCACCTTCGACGTCGCGCTGCACTTCGGAACCTTGCTCTCCGTGCTCATCTATTTCCGCCGCACTTGGTTTCAAATCGTTCGCGCCGCGCTGGGAGGAAAAGTTGTCCGCTTCTCCGAGACGCGCGGTGCAGACGTGAATCTAACGCTCGAGGAGCGAAAAGAAGAACGCATGCTGCTATGGTTCCTGGCCATCGCCACCATTCCGGGAGCCATTGCCGGCAAGCTGCTCGAGCATTCCGCTGAAGATTACTTCCGCGAGCATATCGTTCTGATTGCAGCAGCGTTGATCGTAGTCGCGCTTCTCATGTGGCTGGGAGAAAAAGTCGGCAAACTCGAGAAACCGCTGACCCGCATTTCCTTCGTCGATTCGCTGGTCGTAGGCGTGGCACAAGCCTTTGCGCTGATCCCGGGAGTATCGCGGTCCGGCTCAACCATTACAGCAGGTTTGTTCCGCAATATGACCCGCGAAGCCGCAGTGCGCTTCAGCTTTCTGCTCTCCACTCCAATCATCGCCGGTGCCGCGCTGGTGAAAGCGCACGAGCTTCGCAAAGAGGGCCTGCCCGAAGGCATGCACGCGCCTTTTCTGGTTGGCATTATCGTCTCAGCGATCGTTGGCTACGTTACGATCGCGTGGCTGATTCGGTATCTGCAGTCGAATAGCCTGCGCGTTTTTATTATCTACCGCATCGTGCTTGGCAGAGTGGTGATCGCGCTGGCATTCATGTGGCACCTTCAGTAGGCACGATGGAAGAACCTGATTCGCGCGCGGGACTCGCACTCATCGTTCGAAAGTCGCGAGTAAGGTTTGCGTTATACCAGCTCCAGCCGGACTTGGCGTCCGACAACGGCCGCGGCCTTTTGAAGAGTACTCAGGGTAATGGCCTCATTGTCGGGATCGAGGAGCCTGTCGAGTGCGGAACGGCTGGTGCGCATCCGCCGCGCCATTTCGACCTTGGTCAAGCCTTTCTGTCGCATGGCGGCTTGAACCTGGCGCGCGACAACCCGTTTGATGGCAGTCGCGCTGACTTTTTCATACAGGCCTTCCTCACGAAGCCAGCTATCGAGGGTTGAGCCAATGTTCTTTTTTTTCACGTTCCTGCTCCTTTCATCCGTCTGATCGCAAGATCAATCTCCATTTTGGGTGTCTTCTGCGTTTTCTTCATAAACCCGTGCAGTAGCACCATGCAATCTTGTTCAATGCAAAACAGTACGCGCGCAATGCGGTGCTGCGGCAACCTGCTCCGTACTTCCCACAGTTCCCGGCCGAGCGAACGTACCAGCGGCATCCCCGTGGGCCAGGAAAATTCAACGTCTTTGATGTCCTCACCGATGATTCTACGGTCTTCAGCGTCCAGGCTCTTGAGCCACTCTCTCACCGGCTCTCTTCCGCTATCGGAGCGATAGAA
>JBAVAV010000398.1:0-3574 GCA_049585895.1 Candidatus Sulfotelmatobacter sp.
CGATCTTCGATATTCCGGTGACCAGCACGGGCGACACGGCGCTTTCTCCTGCTGAGGTTGAGGAGATGCGCGATGATATGTCGCCTGATGAATTCGCCAGAGAAATGCTTTGCAGTTTTGCCGCGCCAGTGGCCGGCGCTTATTACCAGGAGGCGATCAACGCGCTGCAGTTACAGAACCGGGTCACCAAGGTTGCCGTTGATTTGAACACCAGTGTCGTCACATGCTGGGATTTGGGCATCCGGCATTTGCAAGTGGTCTGGCTGTTTCAAATATGTGGCCGCGAACTGCACTGGATCGACTATATTGAGGGCAGTGGTAAGAAGCTTAGTCACTATGTCGACCTTCTTGCGATCAAGGCCAAGGTTGGCGGCTTCGGCTACCGCGCACACTTGCTGCCACACGATGTAGAAGTGAAGGAGCTGGCTACGGGCCACAGCCGGCGTCATGAACTTGTCGGCTTGCTCACCGAGCCAGTGATCACTGTTCCGCAACATAACACCGAGGATGGGATTACCGCGACGCGGGCGAACTTGGGCGTCAGCTGGTTTAACGAGGAGAGCACGCGAAAAGGGTTAGCCAGACTCCGGAGCTATCGCAAGGGCAAATCGGGGATTGCGGTTGCGGACGAGGCGGAGGATGCGGCGGATGCGTTTCGCACGGGTTGTGTGGGGATACCGTTGATTTCCGGTGGGTTTATGTCACGTTCTGGGGCTGGCGGGCGGTTGCGGCGGCGATTGCGGGGGCTGATTTGAAGCCGTTGGCCATAGACCTCTACTGCGGCTTGGGCGGCTGGACCGACGGCTTGCTGGCGGAGGGCTACGAGGTCGTTGGCTTTGATATCGAGCGGCATGAGTATGGCGAGCATTGTTATCCGGCGCAGCTGGTTTTGCAGGATGTTCGGACGCTGCATGGCGGACAGTTTAAGGATGCGGCGCTGATTGTCGCTTCTCCGCCGTGTCAGGCTTACTCTTATCGGGCGATGCCGTGGACACGGGCGAAGGCTTTGCCGCCGCCTGACAATACGCTGTTCGAGGCGTGTTTCCGGATTCAGCGTGAGGCGGGCGCGGCGGCGGGAAAACATATTCCGCTGATTGTCGAAAACGTGCGCGGCGCCCAGAAATGGGTGGGGCGGGCGCGCTGGAACTTCGGAAGCTTCTATCTCTGGGGCGATGTGCCAGCGCTGATGCCGCCGATCTCGGCAACCAAGAACAACGGGGGCTCATGGTTCGCTATCGGCAGCCCCGGACAGAAAGTTACCGGGATGAACCCCGATGGCCGCAAGCTCCCCGGCTTTCGCTTCGACGGCAGCGGGCGCTCGTTTCAGAGCGCATCGGTTGAAGGCGTCAAGGCGCAGAAAGACGGCGCGGGAGCATATGGTGGCAGTTTCGGCTGGGATGATACGCCGCTTCGGCGCGGCAGCAGCAAGTCCCCCGCCCGCAAGATGGCGAGTGCGATGATTGCGAAGATACCGCTGCAGCTCTCCCGGCATATTGCGGCGGTGTATAAGACATGATCGATGACGAGTGGCCCAAGGGAGCGGTGGCGATGACGAAGCAGCTGGATTTGTTGAAGGACGAGCCGCTCGAGCTGGCGATTGCGCTGTGCAAGCTGGCGGAGAAGAACGCCGGCGAGGACGAGGACGACAAGGAGTGGCCGGTTTTCGCGCAGGCGATGCAGGAATTGGTGCAGAAGCTGGAGGCGGCGAATCAGCCGGGTCGCGCAGCTGACGCGAAAAGCGAGTAAGCAGGGGGCGTTTCAACCAAACAGAGGAAGCGCGCCATGCCACAGTTGTACATGATTCTCCCCGTCGGCGGTCTCGATGGCGGACGGCCCGACAACACTTTGCCTGGCGGGCAGGGCGGTTATCCCAGCCAGCCGATTTATCATCCCGGGCATCCGGATCATGGGCTTCCGGCCTATCCCGATCAGGGGCTTCCCGGCGGCGGGCAGGGCGGACGACCGGACCAGGGGCTTCCGCCGTTCCCCAGCCAAGGCTTACCGGAGGGCGGGACGGACATTCCCTCGAATGAACTGCCGATGCCGCAGCCGCCGCAGGAATATGAGGATGATCTCATCGTTGCGGTGAAAAAGCCGAACGAAACCGAGTGGACGGTGAAGGCTTACGATCCGTCGCTCTATCCCGATCAGGGACCGCAGCCGACGCCACAGTCACAGTCGCATTCGCGCTCGCGTCGCAGTCGCTGATGATCGATGAGGCTGGGCCTGGTCGTTCTGGCCGCGCTTGGCCTTGTCGGGTGTACGAGTCAGTTTGCGTTGGGGCCGGCGGCATGGAGTACAGTCCCGCCGCCGGTCATCCCCGGGTTCACGCCGATCCCGTTGGGGAACGGCGGTTTTGTTGAGGAGCCGAACTCGATGATCCCGGGCGCGGCTCCTCCTGCAACGCCAGAGCAAACGACTCTCGGCGCGCTGCAGGAAGCGCAGGCGACGAGGGAAGCAGTGAGGAAGCTGGCGCGATGAAGTTCCTCGTCCTCGGTCTTATCGCCCTCGGCTGGATCATCGCCTCGACGCCGGTCGAGGCTGCAGCTTGTCATGCGGGGGTCTATCGTTCCGGTTGTGTCAGCCGCTATGGCGCGGTTGTGCGCAGGCACGGCTATCGGGGCTACGCCAACCGCTGCTATTGGCGCGGTGGGCGGCGCGTTTGCTACTGAGGTTTCGCGATGCCTGCAGCGATGGAACGGATTTTTGCAAATTTTAAAGAAGATCGCGGCGCCGCTGCGACCCCGGGTTCTTACGATCCCAGCGATCCGGAAACCTACGAAACTTATATAAAAGCGATGATTTCGGATTCGGTCGACTACGAGGGTTCGATCCTCGCCGGCGACCGCAATACTGCTCAAGAATATTACTACGGCATGCTTCCGCGATTAGGCGGCGCCAACGATGCGCAATCCGACACGACGGTCATCCAGAATCCGGATGCGACCTACGAGGAGATCCTCGGCTACGACAAGGAGACGGCGAATCGCTCGACCTATGTGTCGACCGACGTGCGCGACGCGATCATGCTGATGATGCCGGGCCTGATCCGGTTGTTTGCGGCAAGTGAGAACCCGGTTTTTCTGGTGCCGCGTTCGCAAGCTGAAGTCATCCAGGCGCAGCAAGCCACAGACTATGTGAACTATGTTTTTTGGAATGACAATTCTGGGTTTTTGATTCTTTACGGCGCGCTGAAAGACGCGCTGACGGTGCGGACGGGGTTCGTCAAATGGTGGACCGACGAGACAAAGGAGACGGTTCGAAAGCGGTTTACGCGGATTACTGCCGATCAGGTGCATCAGCTGATGCTGGAGGATCCGAGCGCGAAATTGGTGAAGGTGGGCAAGCCGATTCCGAGCGGGATGCCGCCGCCGCCCGCGCCGCCTCCAATGCCGCAATTGCCGCCGTCTATGCCGCCTGGTCCCGCGGCTGGACCGAGTCCCTCGCCGCCGCCTACCGCCGGTGCCTTGCCACCGGGTCCGCCTACATCTGGATCGCCCCCGATGGGCGGGTCACCGACGCCGCCCCCTGCGGCGCCAAGTCCTATGCCGCCTGCTGGTCCGCCCGCTGGTCC
>JBAVAV010000399.1:0-15684 GCA_049585895.1 Candidatus Sulfotelmatobacter sp.
CTTGGTCGCGATGACCTCGACATTTTCCATTCCGATGCGGCGCAGTTCATTGGCCACGAATTCGGCCGCTCGTTGCACGTCTGGTTTGTGCTCATCTAGCGTGCTGACGCTCGGGATGCGAAGAAGCTCTTTAAGTTCGCCGAGAAAACGCTTCTGATTATTGCGGGCAAAAGCGACTGCGGGGGAAGCCATAGGTTCCGTCCTTGTCTGGGTTCGTGGAGAGACACATGCCGCGGTGCGTGACGACTGCTGAAAAGTATACCGCGAACAATCGGGGGCGGGTGGCCGGAAGACATAGCTAGCTACGTCTCTACTAGAATCTTGCGGGAGAGAAGGGAGTCAGGTCATATTCGCATTTAGCTCCGGTGATCAGGTCTGCCATCACCAGAGCCGTGATCGGAGCCAGCAGAATGCCGTCTCGGAAGTGGCCGGTGGCAACGTAATAGCCCGGCGTGGCAGTTGCGCCGAGGATGGGGAGTACGTCAGGAGTTCCCGGCCGCAGGCCCGCCCAGTCTTCGAGAATTTTCGCGTTGCGCAGCTCCGGAACCAGCGCTATCGCGGCCCGGTGCAGCCGCTGGATGGTGGCGGGGTCTGTGCGCTTATCGAAGCCGGCTTCTTCAAGCGTGGTACCCACAATAATTCTTCCGTCGGTGCGGGGAATGAGGTAGACCTCAGGAGAGCGCACTACGTGCTTCAGCAATGTGCGCGAGGGCGCGGCCAGCGACAGCATCTGACCCTTCACCGGGCGTGTTGGAAAAGCGAGAGGCCGGATTTGACCCGACCATGCTCCAGCGCAGTTTACGACCCTAGGAGCGTGAAACGTGGTTTTCGTAGTGGTGACCCCAGTGGCCTTGCCTTCGGCAAGATTCACTGCGGTAACTGGATCAGCGGAGGAAAAGTCTATACCACGATGTTTGGCGGCTTTGAGCGCGGCGGCGGTAAGCGCCCGCGGATCGACGCTGCGCTCTTTCAAATAAATAGCTGGAAACTTAGGGTCGGCAATGGCCGGCTCTAATTCTGAAAGCGGCGCGGGAAGCGGATTCGCGTTGGTGAATTCCTCGTGATCGTGGATGTCTTCTCGCGGCAAGAACAGGATGGTGCCGCTGTTGCGCAAATCGGCGTTCAGGCCGGATTCGTCCTGCAGTTCGTGGACGAACTCGGGATACATTTGCGAACTGGCCGTGGCCAGGGTTTGCAAGGGCGCTGAAGTTTCCAGCATGCAATCGGCCAGCATACCGCCGGCGGCATGGGAGGCCTCGCGGCCCGGTTCACCGCGGTCGACCACGAGGACGGACGCGCCGCGCTTGCGCAAGACGATCGCCAGGGACAAGCCGATGATGCCGCCGCCGACGATGATCACGTCCCATGTCTTCGCCGTATTCTTCACTTCCGCATTGTAAAAGACTCGTCGGAGTCAGCAGGAAAGACTCTATTCGCGCGGCAAAAGGAGGTGTGCGTATTCAGCCCATTACTTTCGTTACCGGGAGAGGACACGCCTAATCAAGGATCCATGCCTCTTCGCCTCCTATAATTTCATCACGACAAGAATGAACGCGAGACAGGCTGCGAGGCTTAACGGGCGTCGCAAAAAGTAGTTGGAGATATCGCCGAAACGAGTTGCATGACGAAAGCGACGCATAATTCGAGCGAGCGAGCGGCGGAGGTCTCGCCCTGGATCTACAATCCTTGGCTCGATCTAATGGTCGGTTGCGGAGCCTGGTCGGCCCCGCTTTTGCTGATCTCATACTTCTCGATAGCTTCGAGCGCTCGCGCCTGGTCGGTGGCCTTCTACGCACTGGCGTTGTTTTTCAATTACCCGCATTACATGGCGACGATTTATCGCGCCTACCATCGCGCCGAGGATTTCCACAAATATCGTATCTTTACGGTTCATATCACGGCGCTGCTCGTGCTGACGCTGCTGCTGGCGCACTCCTGGGCGCGCATTTTGCCGTGGATTTTCACGATTTATTTGACCTGGAGTCCGTGGCACTACAGCGGGCAGAACTACGGCGTGTTCATGATGTTCGCCCGCCGGGCGGGAGCAAAGCCGAGCGAGAGTACGCGGCGCGCGCTCTATGGAGCTTTTGTTGTTTCCTATTTGATTCTGTTCCTCGGCTTCCATACCGGACCTTCCACAGACCCGCTTTTCATTTCTCTCGGAATTCCGGCGGTCGTAAGCCGATGGGAGCAAGTCTTGCTCGCTGTGGCGTTTGTTACGCTCACAGCCTTTGGACTTTTGAGGCTGGTGCGCGAAACCGGCTGTCGCAAGCTGATCCCTTCGCTCACTTTATTCTCATCGCAGTTCCTGTGGTTCCTGTTCCCGGCGGGGATTTCGCTGATTAAAGGCTTGGAAATTCCGCAGAGCCGTTACAGTTCGGGCGTGCTGGCCGTGATGCACTCGACGCAATACTTGTGGATTACCAGCTACTATGCCCGCCGCGAGGCTGCGGGCGAGAGCGGCCGCAACTGGCGTCCGTGGGCCTACTTCGCGGTGCTGGTGGCGGGCGGCATCGCGCTGTTTGTACCCGGACCCTGGCTTGCCAGCCGGGTGTTCCACCATGACTTCACCGCCAGTTTCCTGATCTTCACCGCGCTGGTGAACATCCATCACTTCATTCTGGATGGCGCCATCTGGAAGTTACGCGATGGACGGATCGCGGCTCTCTTGCTTCACTCGCGCGAGCGCGTGTCCAGTGCCGCCTCCGAAGCTGGGAGCGGGTTGTCCTATGCATGGGGCTGGCTTACGGGCAGTACGGCTGGCGCGCGGCAACTCCGCATCGGCGCTGCCCTTTTGCTCCTGGCGTGGGGCACGGTCGATCAGGCACGCTACTATCTGGCGCTCCATGCTGACGACTTGCACGATTTACAGCGCGCCGCGGCAATGGATTCCTTTGATAGTTTGGTGCAGACACGGCTGGCCCGGCGCGAACTGGAAGAAGGTAATGCGCAACCGGCGGAGACGGCGTGGCGCAAAGCGATACAGTCTAACCCGGGTGATCCGGCTCCGCGGCAGGCGCTGCTGCGCTTCCTGATCGGCCAGAAACGGTTGGACGAGGCGCTCGCACTGACCGACGCGTCGCTGAAGTACGCGCCCAAAGATGCCAGTCTGCTGGTCGACCGTGGATTGCTTTCCCTGGAGAAAGGTCACGCCGATGCGGCCGTGGCGGACTGGAATCGTGCGCTGGCCATCGATCCAACCCGGCTTACGGTTCATCTCTATTTGGCATACGAACTTGATCGCGAGGGTAAGCCTCAAGATGCTGCGGCGCACTATAGTGCGTTTCTCCAGGAAGTCGTCCAGCAGTCTGCGCAGGGCCGGAGCCGTCCGGAGCCGGACAAACTGATCGCCGTGGTGCTGCGCATGGCGGATTGTCAGGCGCGCGCCGCACAGCCCGCGCAGGCAGTGAAGTCGTATCAATTGGCGGAAAGACTGGCCGCACAGACCAAGCAAACAAAACTGGAGAGCGTCGCCGATGTGAACGAAGCCGCGCTTCAGGTCAAAGCTGGCCAGCGAGGCGAGGCGCTGGCGCTCTACCAGCATGCCTTGAGCCTGGATGATTCGATTGGCGACACACGCTCCGCCGCAGAGGACTGGGCCACTTACGGGCGTTTCCTGGACAATGCTGGATTTCCGCCCCGGCTGGCGTATGCCTGTCTCGTGAAGTCGGAAAGCCTGGCGCGCTCGTTGCCGGATGTCCCGCTGGCCGAGCAGTTGGCCGCAGAGAAGAAACAGTTTGAAAGGCGGAGCGGCTCAGAGGGGGCGGCGCTGCGTCGCAATCCCCAAGTGGCTTTGCAAGAAGCCCTGGCGCTTCGGCGCTAGCCCTCTCCACACCGGCGTATCGATTGACAGTGTGGTTAAACTGCTGAACAATAACTTCATTACTTGTTATCTCGTTTTCTTCCCAAGGAGGAAGAACCATGTCCGACGACGGCGAACACATTGCTATCGAGCATCAGTCGAATACAGGGAAGTGGATTCTGGTGGTGTTGGCGATTGCGTTTGTCGCCGGATCGGCTTATGCGTACTACACGATGTACATGCATCAGGAACAACTGACGAAAGACCTCGGCGACAGCCAGGCGCAGGTCGCCGAGCTGAAGAATCGCATGCAGACGGCAGAGGCCTCCGAAGACGCGCTGGCCCATCAGGTCGGCCTTACCAAGAAGGAACTGGCCGACCGTGCCCGTCAGTTGCAGGCAGAACAAAAGGCCGCTGAAAGCCGCATCGAAAATGAACAGAAAGAACAGATCAGCCAGGTCAGCGGGGAGGTTGCGGGCGTAAAGTCCGATGTGGGCGGAGTGAGAACCGATGTCGCTTCGACCAAGGCCGACCTGGAAGCCACCAAGGCAAAACTGCAGAGCACCATCGGAGATCTGGGCGTGCAGAGCGGATTGATCGCGAATACGCGCGGAGACCTGGAAGTGCTCAAGCACAAAGGCGACCGCAACTACTACGAGTTCACGCTGATGCGCGGGGCGAAATCGCAGGCCATCTCGACGGTGAGTCTGCAGCTGAAAAAAACCGACGCCAAGCGCGGCAAGTACACCATGAACGTGACCGCCGACGACAAGACCATCGAGAAGAAAGACCGCAACGTGGCGGAGCCGATTCAATTCTATTCCGGCCGCGAACACATGCTGTTTGAACTGGTGGTCTGGACCGTCGACAAAAACAAAGTTACAGGCTATTTGAGCTCGCCCAAGGGCGCGCCGGTTCCGGTGACGGCCAATTGAACGGAGTCCTCCTCCCCGGCGCCGGGCACGTGCTGCTGCAAATCGTGTTGCGCACCGGGGTGATTTACCTGGTTGTGTTGATCGGCGTGCGCCTGAGCGGCAAGCGCGAGGTCGGGCAGATGACCCCCTTCGATCTCACGCTGCTGCTGCTGCTTTCGAATTCCGTGCAGAACGCGATGACCGGACCGGATACGTCGGTAGCCGGGGGCGTGGTTGCGGCTTCTACCCTGTTGTTGCTGAACTACATAGTGGGCAGTCTATCTGGCACCAGCCGCGGATTCCGGCGAGTGGTGGAGGGGGAACCCAGCCTGCTCATTCACGACGGGCAAGTCATCGAATCTCACATGATTAAGGAACACGTCAGCATGGACGAACTGCAGCGTGCGCTGCGTGAGCACGGCATCGCGGCGTGCAAAGATGTGGCGCTGGCTGTGCTGGAAGTCGATGGCTCGATCAGTTGCCTGAAATACGACGAAATCAAAGCGGACGCGAACACACACCTCGTGAGGCGAAGGTTCATTCAGAAGAAATAGCGGCCTGTTTCGTCTTACTTGCTCAACACGATCGGCACCGGCTGATCATAGGGCTGGATCACTACACTCACCGATTGCCGATGGTTGAAATCGTCCAGATGCACAGGGAAGCTTGCCACTATGGTTCGCCGGACATCCTGACCCGGCTGAAGCTTGTCTTCCGGGCTGAGCGCGGGCTGCGTGTTGGCTTTCAGCGTAGGGAAGGCCTGGAAATAGCGATCGAAATCGACGGCGGAGACCGCATCGGCGCTGGACTCTCCAGTCGCGGTCTTCAGCTTGCCTTTGATGTCATGCACCCACAACGGCTTTTCAGGAGAGTTCCGCAGCGTAAAGGTGAGGGCAACCAGCACGGCGTTCTGACCGGGAATTTCCACCGCAACGACTGAGTCTAGCGAGCCTCTGCCCTGGGGTTTGGCGCGTTGCAGGAAAGCGACCATCCCTACAATCACAAGTACCCCGAGGGCGGTCAGCGCGACGATTCTGACCGGAGGCAGGTTTCGCTTGGCTGTGCCGAATTCTTCGCCAATGTTGATGGTGGGGCTGGGCTCGGCCGCTGCAGTGGTAAGGTTGCCGGGCTGGGTTGACGCTGTCTGCGGAACTACTGGAGGGCTGGATTGTTCTTCAGGCATGTTCTGCGCTCGGATTCTACTCCGACCGGAGGAGGTGGGGAAAAGCGCGGCGGCGGCGCTTAGGCGTTTGTACCCTCGGCCACGTCTTCGACCTGGAATTCGGCGACCACTTCCAGATCTGTGTCCCCGCTGTTCCAGACTTGTTCCCTCGTGGCCCGGGGCATGATAACGCATCCCTTCGATGCGCAGCCAGGCGATTCGATGGAGTCGCCATGCATCAGAAAGCCGCTGCGTCCGAAGGTTTCGGTTTCCGGCGCGGGTTGCAGGCGCAGGACGTAAGGTCCGTGGCCCGGAGTGTTGACGGGAGGGCCTACGATAAGCCATTCGCCTTGCGGAATCGGTCCAACGTCGGGCACCGCTTGCATGTCGGGATCGTTCTTCCCTTCGTCGCAGCCGGAGTAGCCGCCGCCCACCTGTTTGCCGTCGCACCACAAACCGCCGGTTCTCTGCGCGTAAGTCCACATGGCCAGAAGAGAACCCGATTATAGTGCCGGGGCTGGAAGAAAGGACCGGGGATAGCATCTTTTTCGGATCTGCTTCCCACAGTGGGAAGCGAGCTCTTACCAGACGTGTTTCATCGCTTTAGCGAACTTCTCGACAGGCAGCGTATTCAGCACGTCATCCTTGGTGAGCCAGGCGCGGCGCGCCTGCAGGACGCCGTAGCGGATTTTCTCTAGGTGCGAAGTGTGGTGAGAGTCGGTATTGATGACAATCTTTACTCCTCGCTTTTTTGCCTGACGCAGGTGAACGTCGTTGAGGTCGAGGCGGTCGGGGTAGGAGTTCAGTTCCATGGCAACTTTGTGCTTTGCGGCGGCTGCGAGAATTTCGTCCAGGTCGAAGTGGTACGCGTCGCGCCGTAGCAGAAGCCGTCCGGTGGGATGGCCGACTATGCTCGTGTTCGGATTCTCGATAGCCTTCAGCAGCCGCTCCGTCATTTTCGCCGGCTCCTGATTGAAGGCGGAGTGCACGCTGGCAATGACCACGTCCATCTGAGCCAGCACATCGTCGGAAAGATCGAGATCGCCGTCGGCAAGGATGTCTACCTCGATGCCGGCGAAAACCGTGATGCCGTCGATGCGTTGATTGGCCTCGCGGATGCGCTGAATGTGGGCGACGGCGCGCTTATCGTCGAGCCCGTTGGCGAAAGCCAGGTTCTTGGAGTGGTCGGTGATGGCCATGTATTTGTAGCCGCGCGCCTTGGCCGCTTCGGCCATTTCTTCGATGGTGTTTCTGCCGTCGGTTTCCACCGTGTGCATGTGCACATCGCCTTGCAGGTCGTCTTGGGTGATGAGTGCCGGCAGTGTGTGGTTTTCCGCGGCTTCGATTTCTCCGAGATTTTCGCGCAGTTCAGGCGGAATGTAGTCGAGACCGAGCTTGCTGTAAATCTCCGCTTCAGTCTTGCCCGCGACGGGCTTTTCGGTCTTGAGCTCGGCAAGGCTGTATTCGTTGAGCGTATAGCCCATCTTGAGGGCGCGCTGGCGGAGCGCGACATTGTGCGCCTTGGAGCCCGTGAAATACTGCATGGCCGCGCCGAACGATTCCGGCGGCAGCAGCCGGACGTCCACCTGCATACCGCTGCGCAGCCGAAAGCTGATTTTGTTGTCGCCGCTCGCTATCACGTCCATCAACGGAGGATATTTCGCCACGTAGGCGATCGCTTCCGCGCGCTTCGTTTCAGAAGCGCAAGCTTCTCCGGTGACCAGCATGTCGAGGTCGCCCACGGTTTCGCGGCCGCGGCGCAGCGACCCAGCGGGCGTGAGCTTGTCGAAGCCGGGGAACTTGGCGAGATACGCCGTGAGCTTTTCCGCCTCGGTTTCGGCGGCATCGATGAGAAAGCGTCCCGCGATGCGGCGGAAATCTTCGATCGCCTTCAGCAGCTTGAGTTCATGTTTTTCGCCCATGCGCGGCAGGATGCGAATCTTGCCCTCGCGCGCGAGTTTTTCCACTCCCTCCACGTCGCTGATTTTGTAGGCGCTCCAGATCAGGGCGATCGTCTTCGGCCCCAAGCCCTGAATCTTCAGCAACTGCAGCATCGAGGGGTGATAGCGGTTGAGCAACTCGGCGCGAACTGTAAGTTGGCCATCTTTGAACAGCTCCTGCAGATTGAGTAGCATGCCCTTTCCGATACCCTGAATTTCCAGCACCTTTTTGGGCTCGCCTATTATTTCCTTAATCTGGTGGGAAAGGTTTTCGATCGCTTGCGCAGCGTTGCGGTAAGAACGGATGCGGAAGGAATCCTGGCCGTCGATTTCCAGCAGATCGGCGGTTTCGTAAAGAAGGTTGGCGATGGATTTGTTGTCCACAGCAGAAGATTAAATCATCTGTTGGAACTGGAACAGGATGGCAGGAGCGGAACAGAATTAGGGTTGTCCGCTGGGACCAATGCTACAGAGAAATGCCGCTTACCCATTGGATGCGACGAGGGGAGTTCGGCTCCGCCGTCAACCATCGACCCGGGCTAACGTAACTCTTCAGGAAGCCTTGCTGACGTTCGCCGCCTGCGGTCCTTTTTGCCCCTCGGTGATTTCGAACTCTACCGCGTCGCCCTCCTGCAGGCTCCTGTATCCCTCAGAGGTGATCGCGCTGTAATGGACAAAAACATCAGGACCATCTGCGCGCCCGATGAACCCGTAGCCCTTTGCGTTATTGAACCACTTCACCGTTCCTTTCAAACGTTCCACGTAACCCCCGCTTTCTGCACGTCCTTCTATCGGGGGCCCAGGACGTGCCCGCTAACTATCTGGATGCATTCTGGAGCGGTCCCGGTGGGCTGTCAAGCGAAACTGGCGCAGTTTTGGGGGGAAGTATGGGTTGGTGTATCGCCGTCGTCGAACGAGCTGCAAATCGCAGGATACTGCTGCAGACCTAGCTCCCGAGCAGCAAGGTTGACCTAAGCGGCTAAAGCCACACCAGAACAAGGCAGTTATCGCAGAGGGAAGCGCTGCACCACCCAAACCCAAATCGAAGTATGTGCTCGTGATGAGCCGTCCAGCCCAATGAGGTTGGGCATCGAGTACACCTAACCTCGGCGGGAAAGACGGCCGCGATTCTTCCTCAGATCGTGATCCAACCAGAGTACGGAGGTTATGGTCTTGGCGTCGCGAATGGTTCCGTTCGTGACCATGCGAACCGCCATAGGGAGGGGAACCAGACGCTTGAAGATCACTTCGTCGGCTTCGGGCTGAGCTGGACCAGCGTGAAGGCCAGTGGCCAGGAACACCGACATCGTCTCAGCCACAAGTCCCGGGCTGGCATAGAAATGAAGAATGCGCCGCCAGTGCCGGGCTGTGTATCCCGTTTCCTCCAGTAGTTCGCGCTTGGCGGCGTGGAGTTCGCTCTCGCCGGGATCGATGCGTCCGGCCGGAAGCTCCCAGAGATAGTCTTGCGCAGCATGACGATATTGCCGCTCCAGCAGCACTCGCGGGATAGGGCGTGATTCATCCACGGCAAGAACAACCACCGAGCCGCTATGGTGAATTACATCGCGGCGAACGCGCACGCCGCCGGGTTCCACCACTTGTTCCGTGGTCACCCAGAAGACCGGGCCGCGGTATACCGTTCGCGAGGAGATCAGTCGTGCTTTGCTGCGTGCTCGGGCTTTGCGTTTGCGGGAAGCAGATGAAGACGAGGTTTTCCCCATGGCAACAATATAAAGCACGGCGATTGCGCCTACTCTGATGGTTTTCCCCGGTAGCCGGAAGCCAAATGCCGCTTCTGCTATCCTGCCCGTCATGAAGCCAAGGCCGGGAATCTCGATTGTCGGGGCAGGCAACTTGGCGAGCGCTCTGGCCACATCGTTGCACCGGGCAGGCTACAGAATCGACGGCATCGTGACCCGCGCCGATGCGGTCTCGGCACGGAAGGCGAGATTATTGGCGCGCGAAGTGGATTCATCCGTCGTGCCGCCGGCGCAGATTGAATCTGAAGTAGTTTGGTTTTGTGTCCCTGACGGCGAAATTGTCCGTGCGGCGCGACTGCTGGCAAGCGCCCTCGATTGGAACGGCAGGGTGGCCCTGCATTCAAGTGGAGTCTTGACCAGCGACGAACTCGATGTGGTGCGGCGGCGTGGCGCGCACGTGGCGTCGGTGCACCCGCTTATGACGTTTGTGCGGGGATCGCGGCCGTCACTGGCAGGAGTTCCATTCGCGATCGAAGGAGATATTCGGGCGACGCGAGTCGCGCGGACATTTGTCAAGAGATTGCGCGCTCAGGCATTTTCCATTCGGAAAAGCGAAAAAGCCGCGTACCACGCCTGGGGAATGTTCGCTTCACCGTTGCTCACGGCTCTTCTGGCGACCACCGAACGGGTGGCGGGTGCCGCGGGAATTCCGCCCACAGCGGCGCGTCAAAGGATGCTTCCGATCCTGGCGCAAACCATCACGAATTATGCCACGCTGGGGGCGCCCGGAACGCTCAGCGGGCCGATCGCGCGGGGAGATGCCGACACCGTGAAGAAACATCTGCGAGCGCTTCGGCGCCTCCCGGCGGCGCGCGAAGTCTATGTAGCCCTGGGGCGGGCTTCGTTGCGCTATCTTCCGGTGAAAAACCGCGCGGCGTTGGAGAAAATCCTGAAGGCTTGAAGCACGCAGGGAGACCTATCGCGAACTGAACAGGTGACCCAGCTTTTCTCTCTTCGTCTTCAGATACTCTTCCGCGTGCGGGCTGGGGGTTACTTCGCAGGGGACACGCTCGACCACTTTCACGCCGGCACGCTGCAGCGCATCGACCTTATCGGGATTGTTCGACAAAAGACGCACCTTGGTTGCGCCCAGGATTTTTAAGATCTCTGCCGGCAATGCGAACTCGCGCTGATCCGCCTTGAATCCAAGCCGCTCGTTGGCTTCGACCGTGTCCAGTCCGGAATCCTGCAGTTCGTAGGCCTGCAGCTTGGCCATGAGGCCGATTCCGCGCCCTTCCTGCTGTTCATAGATCAGAATGCCGGCTCCTTCTTCGGCGATCATGGAAAGCGCCAGTTCAAGCTGCTGGCGGCAATCGCAGCGCAGGGAATGAAACACATCGCCGGTCAAGCACTGCGAGTGGACACGCACCAGCGGAGTAGCAGCGCGAACCTCGCCCATCACCAGCGCCACAGCTTCTTCGATGCGGCGTTCGCCATCCGCGCCAAACTCGCCGCGAAAGCCATAGATGCGGAATTTTCCCCAGCGCGTAGGGAAGTCAGCCGCAGCGATCTGCTGAACGTGGGAAGTCACAAATCCATTATAGCGGGGGGATTCTGGCGGACGAGTGCCACTGAGGCCGCACTGTCTTTACTAACCACGCGCCTTGAAGGGAAAGATGGCATCCTGCTTTGAAGCAATAGCGGATCCATTGTGCGTGGCGGGATGAAAGTGCCAGTTCTCCAACGCGGCAAGGCACTTGTTGTCGATCGCAGGGCCCAGGCTCTGCAAAACCACTTTTCGCACGATTGCTCCTGTTTCGTCGATCGTGATTTCGATGACCTCATTGCCTCCAGAGTCAGGCAGTTCCCACGGATAAACAACGGGGTCGGAAGTTGCGATCGGAAGCGCGGGGCGAATTTCGTCTCCAAAGGTGGGACCGCGCCCGAGTGTTCCATACGGAAGACCAGCCGGGGCACCGTGACCCAGGTTTGAGATCGTGGAGACTTGAGATTTCGGCTGGGCGTCGGAAGGTGCAAGCGGGGATAGAGGTAGTTTCGCAAGCAACGAGTCCTTCTTCCAGACCAAACGCTGATGCGCGAGACGCTGACGCCGGTAAACCTCGGTGGCACTCTCGGGGGAACTGCCGTTGCTCTCGTCGGGCTGGCGATTGGGCCAGTAGAGCCGTGTCAGGGAAGTTCCGTTGCGGCCGAGCCGCACAGAATACGGCATGAGCAGCCGTGGCTCAGGGGGATGGAGAATCCAGGCCAGCAGCACAACGTGCACAGCGGCGGAGACTACAACCACGCGATGCTGCTTTCGGGATTCCTGCGCAGACAATTGTGAAAACATGCTGATTCAAGCCAGTTCTCTGCTCGGTGCTACCTCTAGTTAGACGTAAAAGGCGCGCTTTCGTCAAGATGGCTTTGGCCTGCGGCGTTACTCAGATAGAGGGCCGGGTAAGGGTTTTAGGCACGGCGATTGACGGAGCCGAACGCGCGTGGTGCGGAAACAAGAAACACGATAAAATGACTGCGTAGCGCACAAAGTATCACCTGTCCGTGGGGCTGTAGCTCAGCTGGGAGAGCGCGTCGTTCGCAACGACGAGGCCACCGGTTCGATCCCGGTCAGCTCCACCATGTTTCTCTGCTACTGCGTTGTCGACAGAAGTTCGCTGCCATTTCTCCCCGTCAGGCCTCCCTCCCGAAGCGATGCCGCCACATCCGGGCGGCGCGCCGATCATTGAGTCGCTCCGCCCGAATTCATGGCAGTCAGAATATCAGCCCGCGCCAAAGCAGAGAGACGCAGCGGTTTCCTTAATCGGACCGTTTGTTCCGTCCGCGTGAAGGTAACGGACCGTGAATTCTCAATTATCTTTATGTGCAAAAACCTTCACCGTCTGCTAGCATGTGGCAACAAAATAAGAGCGAACTCCTGTAGTTTGTTCGCTTAGCGGGCCGCGGTGATGGCCCTCGAACTGCACGAATTGAGTGCGGCGGAGTGTCATTCGACCAAGATCCCAGGCCGTCCGCCGCAGGTTCAGGTAGGAGTTGTACGTGATTCTTCCCGAGGAAGGGAACGTCCAGCGCAGGCGTCGGCGCACGCGCCGTCATCGCCGCAATCGGTTGATTCGCCGTGGTCTGCTGACCGTCAGTATGGCGATTTTCGCGGCTGGCCTTTCCTCGCTTGCTCTAAGGTATTTCAGCCCCACATTGTTCCGCGCCGCCCGGCCGGAAGGGAATAGTGTTCAGCGCGCCGCTGACGTTCAGAATCGTTTGTCCCCTACCGATCCGGTAGTCTCAGGTTATTCGGCGGGTCGTCCAGTTTACCCATATTCGGTGGTGGCGGGTGGCGTTCAGGATGCGAAGGAGTTGAAGTGGTTCGCGGAGCACGATCCTGTCGTCGCCGCTCACTATGCCGGCTTTGACTACGAGCATGCCCGGGTGGTGCGGCTGGAGTTGGCTAAGACGGTTTACGTTTCCTACCGCATCGGCAATCGCATTTACTGGACGCGTCACAGGATAAATCTCCACAAGGGAGAGAAACTGATCACCGATGGCAAGATGACCGCCCGCACTCGTTGTGGCAACCGGGTCGAGGAGCTTCCGAAACAGGCGGCCGCGAAGACTGAGCCTCCAGTGCAACAATTCGAGGAACCGGTTCGCGCCGGCGAGGGCACAGCGATGCAATCTCCGCCCGTGCCATTTGAGTCGGCACTCTTGAACCGGCCTGCCGTGCCTGACGTGGAGCCGAGCGCTCCGATCAGTAGTTTGTACAATCCGTTTGTCGGCGGAAATTATCCGCCTTTCGCCCCTCCGCCTCTGCCGCCGGTCGGAACCTGTGTGCCCACGCCTCCTAAGAAGCAACCTGGCTCCGCGGGCGTGATTCGGGAGTCGTTCGACAACTCGTCGATCACAAAGAAAAAGAAACTAAACCCGTGCGGTGGCGGCAGCCCTGAGTCCGTCCCCGAACCCGGCACGTGGCTGATGGTGGCCTCCGGGCTGGCGGGGATGTACTGGAAGGTCCGCGGCAAGTTGGCTCGCGCCTGAGTTCTGCTTCCTGATTCTGCGACCAGTTCGCTACCTAAGTCCTGTCCTCTTCGTCTGACTTGCTGAGAGCTGCGCTTGCGGCTCGACTCTTCATCCGTTAGGCTTCTCGCTTCAATTTGCGTGGAGGTGGCTGTGCGGTTTTCGCGTCTCGTGGTTTGGATCCCCATTCTGGTTGCTTTGGGAATGTTGGGTTCCGGCACGGCGAATGTGACTGCCCAGACGATTCGTCTGCATGTAGATCTCACCGACGCTCCGCGCAATATCTATCACGCCCATCTGGATATCCCCGCCACTGCGGGCGCGATGACGCTGGTCTTTCCCAAATGGATTCCCGGCAATCACCGTCCCAGCGGACCGATTGGCGCGCTTACCGGCATCCGAATGGTAGCCGGCGGCAAACCTTTGTCCTGGCAGAGGGACGATGTGGACATGTGTGCATTTCACGTCACCGTGCCGCAGGGCGTGGATACGCTCGAGGTTTCGCTCGATGCCATCACCTCCAATGACAGTGCGGGAGGTGGCGGGCCGGCCGCATCCAGCAATCTTCTCGACCTGAATTGGAATGCCGTGGTGCTCTATCCGCAGGGCGTGAACTCGGATGCGGTGGAATTCGCGCCTTCAATCGAGTTGCCCCCAGGATGGACCTTCGGCACCGCGCTGGCGCCAGGGCGCTCGCACGGGCCGAGCGTCGAATTCTACCCGGTCTCGCTGACCACGCTGGTGGATTCTCCGTTGATCGCCGGAGCGCACTATCGCCGCGTTGAACTGACCAGGCCGGGCCAAGCGCCGCACGTGATGGACATCGTGGCCGAGAGCGAAGCCGAGTTGGCTATGAAGCCGGAAACACTGGCTGCCTATGAGAAGCTGGTCGCCGAAACGGGCGCCCTTTTCGGCGCTCGCCATTACCGGCAGTATCACTTTCTCTACACGCTGAGCGATCAGGTAGGCGAGCATGGACTGGAGCATCACGAATCGAATGACAGTGTCGCCTCCGAGCGCACTCTGCTCGATCCCGATCTCTCGATCGTCTATGGCAACCTTCTGCCGCACGAGTTCGCGCATTCTTGGAACGGCAAGTATCGCCGGCCCGCCGGCCTGGCAACGCGTAACTATCAGGACCCCATGGTGGGCGACCTTTTGTGGGTCTACGAAGGGCTGACAGAATATTTGGGAAACCTGCTGGCGGCGCGCAGCGGATTGTGGACCCCGGAGCAATACCGCGAAGCGCTGGCTGCAACCGCCGCGAACCTGGACCATACTCCCGGCCGCACCTGGCGGGCTTTGGACGACACCGCGCGCTCGGTGCAGACGCTTCGCATGATGGGGCCAGGCTGGTCGAACTGGCGCCGCGGCCTCGATTACTATCCCGAAGGCCAGTTGATTTGGCTCGAAATTGACGCCACCATCCGGCAGCAAACCCACGGCCAGCGCTCGCTCAATGATTTTTGCCGTAGCTTTCATGGCGGAGAAAGCGGCCCGCCGAAAGTTGTGCCCTATACCTTCGACGACGTGGTGCGGGCGCTGAACGATGTTGCTCCCTACGACTGGGCTGGACTGCTCCGCGAGCGGGTCAGCGCTACCAGCACGCATGCGCCGTTGGGAGGCATCGAACGCGGCGGCTGGAAGCTTGTTTACAACGAAAAGCCGAACCTGCTTACTCAGGAACTGGAGAAGCTGGTGAAATTCTCAAGCTTCGCGTATTCGCTGGGCTTTGTGGCTGCCGAAGACGGCAAATTGGACGACGTCACAGTAGGATCGCCGGCCTATGAGGCTGGAATCGGTCCGGGAATGAAAGTAATAGCCGTCAACGGGCGCAAGTGGTCGCCTCCGCTGCTCCATGCCGCGCTTAAAGCAGCCCAGGCGGATCCAGCGCCCATCGAACTCCTCGTTGAAAACGCGCAGTTTTTCAAGACCTACTCCGTTTCCTACCACGATGGCGACGAGAATCCTCATCTGGAGCGGGTTTCCGATCAGCCAGACATTCTCGGAGACATCGTGGCGCCTTTGACCCATTAGGGGAAATCGCTGCAGGCCATGACCCAAAGGTGTAACACTAAAGAGATCACTTTCCCCGCTTGACGCTGCTACAATCGCCCTAGCTTCACACACAAGACAGCCC
>JBAVAV010000400.1:0-2599 GCA_049585895.1 Candidatus Sulfotelmatobacter sp.
TCGGTAACATCGCCGATCCGGAGAACTGGCCTCTCAAGCATCACGTCGAAACCGCGATCAAAGCGCACGCGCTTTATCGCCGCGACGTCGAGTACGTCATCAAAGACGGCGAAATTATCATCGTCGACGAGTTCACCGGACGCATGATGCCCGGGCGCCGCTGGTCGGACGGTTTGCATCAGGCGATCGAGGCGAAAGAAAACGTCAAGATTGAGCGCGAGAACCAGACGCTGGCCACCATTACGTTTCAGAATTACTTCCGCATGTTCAAGAAGCTGGCGGGCATGACCGGAACCGCGGAAACGGAAGCCGCGGAGTTTGACAAGATTTACAAGCTTGAAGTGGTGGTGATCCCGACCAACCAGCAACTGCTGCGCATCGAGAATCCCGACGTCGTCTATCGCACCGAGAAAGAAAAGTACTTCGCGGCCGCCGACGAGATTCAGAAATTAGCCGAAAGAGGCCAGCCCGTTCTGGTGGGCACGACTTCGGTGGAAAAATCCGAACGGCTTTCCGATCTGCTGAAAAAGAAAGGCCTCAAGCACGTTGTGTTGAACGCGAAATTCCACGAGCGGGAAGCCGAGATCGTCGCTCAGGCCGGCCGCAAAGGCATGGTTACGATCGCCACCAACATGGCCGGCCGCGGCACCGATATCCTGCTTGGCGGAAACCCGGAATTCATGGCTAAGCAGGAAATGGTGAAGAAGGGAATCGCACAGCAATTGCGCGTGGCGCAGGGCAAGATCGAAGGCCCGCAGGAAGACGGTGAGACTTCCGTCTTTTATTACAACGGCAACGAATACACGGTTCCAACCGACAAATGGGCGGAGGCCCTTGGCCGCTACAAACAGCAGACGGACGTAGAGCACGACGAAGTCACGAGCGTCGGCGGCTTGCACATTCTAGGCACGGAACGCCACGAGTCGCGGCGCATCGACAACCAGCTTCGCGGACGTGCCGGCCGGCAGGGCGATCCCGGCTCCTCGCGCTTCTACCTCGCGCTCGAAGATGACCTGATGCGCATCTTTGCCAAGGAGTGGGTTTCGAAACTGCTTGAGCGTCTGGGCATGGAGGAAGGCATTCCAATTGAATCCAAGCTAATCAGCCGGCGCATCGAGACTGCACAGAAAGCGGTAGAAGGGCAGCACTTTGAGTCGCGCAAACATCTGCTCGAGTACGACGACGTAATGAACAAACAGCGCGAGGCCGTCTACGGCCTGCGCCGCCGCCTGCTCGAAGGTACGGATCAGAAGGACTTGATCCTCGAGGACTACGTGTCAGGCATTCTTGGCGATTTAATGGAGGAGTACAGCCCGCCCAAGGCGCACGTTGACGATTGGGATATCAAAGGCCTGAAAGATGCAATCTTCACCCGCTTCGGCGTCGACATTCTTGCTGAAGGCATCAAGCCTGAAACATTCAGCCGGCAGGAACTCGGTGATGCAATCTTTGCCAAGCTAAAAGAGCGCTACGAGGCCAAAGAACGGCTGATTGGACCCGAGGCTATGCGCCATCACGAGCGCATGATCATGCTGAGCGTGATCGATCAGCAGTGGAAAGACCATCTGCTCAGCATGGATCACCTGAAGGAAGGCATTGGCCTGCGCGGCTACGGTCAGCACGATCCGCTGGTGGAGTACAAGAAAGAATCGTTTGAGATGTTCGAGGACATGCTGCAGCGCTTCCAGGAAGATACCATCAAGTATCTTTACCTGATGCAGATCCTGGAACGGCCGCCGGATGCCGGCGCAGGTGGCCCGCCGGCGGGTGGACCAGCTGGTCCAGGCCCGGAACCAGGTATCCCGGCACAACACGGCGGCGATGGCAATGGACGGCGGCCTCCACGCATGGTCGCAACCTCCGCCGACGACCTGGAAGAGGCCTTCATGCGCCGCAAGCGCCGCGAACTTGATCAAGCTCGTATGGCGGGCGCCGGCGACGCCCAGCCTGTGCAGCAGGTCGTCCGCTCCCAGGAAAAAGTCGGGCGCAACGATCCCTGCCCCTGCGGCTCCGGCAAGAAATACAAGAAGTGTCACGGAGCATAGTGCGATCTGCGCTGTCTCTAGCGAAGCTTCTCGGGTTGACCCCGGAAAACCTCTCGCCTACGACGGACTTTTGAGCGTGCTCCCCTGCAATCTTCTCCGATGCCGGCGTAGAACGGGTTCCCTCATCCCGTTTTCCAATGCCGATATCCATGGCCATATTCTTCGGGAACACGACCTCCCGTCCGCGAACCATGAAGTTCGAGTAGACGCTCATTCCCGCGCCGTAGAAACCCATCGCCCTCCCCAAGGCCTGCGAACGCACTGCTAAGCCGAGCGCCACGCCGATCAGCTTAAACCCACCCACTCCACCCGCGACCCGCACGCCGGTATTGCTCGTAGTAGTGCCGCCTCCGTCCAACCGGTCGTGGTCGCCGTGGTCTCCGCCACCCGACGCCGCGGCCAGCCCCACCGAAAGGGCGGTGGTTAGGTAACGCGTTCTCGAGTTGGTGGCCTCCGCCCCGCCCTCAGAGTCCAACTTCACATTGCCATCCTTTGCGGCTTCCACGGCTTCCAGCGCCGCTTCCACTTTTTCTGCTACGCCATCAGGAGGAATC
>JBAVAV010000401.1:0-11140 GCA_049585895.1 Candidatus Sulfotelmatobacter sp.
ATGTGAAACTTGGAGAACGGGTTAGGATTACTCGGGCAAGAAGTAGTAGGAAGGATCTGGACCGTAGCACCGAAGTTCTCGTTCCCGATCCCCTCCCTCAACGTCGTGATGTCGAGGGCGTGGAGGAAGTGATAGTAAGTTAGGTTGGGAGCAGTTCCAGATTGCATCTCTGCGACAACGTAGACCGTACCCACACCACCGGAGATGTTGATCACGGGGGTCCCAAGGATGCCGACGTTAGGGGCGATCGTCTGACAACTGCCTGCACCGAGCCTGTCACAGTTCGCCGGCGACATTGTGGGCTGGCCCGTGAAGTTGTTGGTAAGCAGCGTCTGCTGTAGCAAGATAGCGCAGGGCATAGAGAAGGTATCGGCTGGATCGGCGTTGATCGCGTACACCGTGTCATTCTGGGTTACAACGTAGGCCACCTTATACTTGTGCGTCGATCCATTGATTGGGACGGCCGTCACTATTAGAGGCTGGGCGTACACTTGCCCGTCCAGAGCGACTTTGCAGACTTGGCCAAACGTGCCTGTGTTAATCGTGCTATAGGTGATGCTGCTTTCGGCCAGATTCTGCCCGGTGCGGTAGACACAGCCCGCACAGAAGGATGGCTTGTCCTGTTGCCATGTAAGGACGCTCACCCCAGTGCCGCCGATCTCCTGTGCCGTCGAAAGAACCGTCAGCGCCAACACCGAAAGAAACAGGCAGATGCAGAACCTCGCGGCCGCTGGTACCCTCATGAGTTCCTCCTGAAAACGGCGCTAGCCGGGAAATCGTTTCCCCCACGATAGCCAGACTAAAATTTGTAAACTAGACTGGCGTCAGTGCCCGACACCCAGAACGTTTGCCCCATCGAAGGCGATCCCGGAGGTCGGAAAATGCGACACATAATTGATTACTTTTCCGTTGGTGTTAAGCTCGGTAATGATCGTATCCCCTGACAGCCAGATATTGGTTCCGTCGAAGGCAGCGCCATAAGCGCCGCTGGGCACGGTAAAATTGCCAAGCACGTTGCCATCGCTGGCGCGAAGCTTGGTCACAGTGGTGCTTCCCCGGTTGGCGACCCACACGTTTGCTCCGTCAAAGGCCACGCCTACAGGGTTGAGGCCCACAGCGAAGGTGCCTACCAAGGTTCCGTCGGACGCGCGCAGTTTGGTAACCGTGCCGCCGACGTAGTCGGTAATCCAAACGTTGCTACCGTCGAACGCCGCCGCGATTGGAGAGGGGCCTGCCGCGAAGGTACCTAAGGCCTTACCATCGCTCGCCCGCAACTTGCTGACGGTATTGTCTGGGCCGTTCGTTACCCAGATGTTCTGCCCGTCAAAGGCCATCCAACTGGGGCCCCTGCCGGTGTTGAATGTGCCCAAGGTCGTTCCATCGCTTGCCCTCAGCTTGGACACAGTATTGTCTAGCTGGTTCGACACCCAGATGTTGGCGCCGTCGAAAGTAACGCCATACGGCTGGTTGCCTACCTTGAATGTCCCGAGGAGAGCCCCCTCCGAAGTCCGCAACTCACTCACTGTAGCGGCGCCGAAATTGGCCACCCAAATGTTGGCCCCATCGAAGGCCATGCCATAGGGCTGGCTGCCAACGGAGAAGTTTGTTGTTTGGTTGGCTTGGTACCATTTCAGCAGCGCGACCTTTAGCGGGTTCGGCGGCGGCGCTGTTCCCGTTCCAGCCGGTGGCACGCCGGCTGATTTCTGCGCTTGTCCCGACGGGACAATGAGAAGCAACATCGTAAATAGCAGGGAAATCCCATTCATTCCTTTTTTCATGACTAACTACTCCCTGGGGGAATTACTTGGCCCGAATGCCTATGGGGGGACTGCATACGAATCGACGCGAGGATGACAGCGGAGGCTATGCCTGTCAACGGCATTCCCTCTGACGCAGTGGCGCCGGGAGCCCACATCCTCCGTTTTTTCTTGCGAAGGGTAGGCACCACGCCGCTGGTAGCATTCGGTTCGCCTACTGCCGATCCAACCACCAGGTTTGCGGGACAATGAGCCAACAATAATCCACAACCTCGTGTGACATGGTAATTATCCCTTGACAACAAGGACGCCCAGTGGCATACTGTTTGCATGAACCGCCGACAGACCATTCCGAAGGAACTTCGCTACGGCATAGACCAGTTCCGCAAAGACTTCCCGAATGATGACGTCTGCCTAGAGCAGATCAAAGAGCAGCGCTTTCCCGGTGGCATGGCCGTGTGCCAGCACTGCGAAGGCCCGCGCAAGCATTATCGCGTCAAGGGCCGCACTGCCTACGCTTGCGCCAATTGCGGGAATCACATTTACCCGCTGGCGGGAACGATCTTCGAGAAGAGCACCACTTCGCTGCATCTGTGGTTTTACGCGATGTATCTCATGGGTTCTACCCGTTGCGGCATTTCCGCGAAACAAATTCAGCGCGAAACCAATGTTACCTACAAAACCGCGTGGCGCATGTTCCACCAGATTCGCAAACTGATGGCAGAAGACTTACGGCTCAAGGGTCCGGTTGAGATGGATGAGATGTACCACGGCGGGCGGCGCAAGCGGGACTCGGGCCGGATGCTGACTGGAGATCGCGGCAAACATGCAATGGTAACCGGGATTGTCGAGCGCAAGGGCCGCATCGTGGCACGGGTCACGCCTGAAATCACGATGGCGAGCACGAATGCTCTGGTCAAAGAGTACGTGCTGCCCGACAGCACGATCTTTACGGATGACGCATCCGCCTATCGGCAGTTGCCGCGCATCCCCGGCGCGGGATACGAGCACAAGCGCATTAACCACTCGCAAAAGGTCTACGTCATGGGAGACGTACACACGAACACGATTGAAGGATTCTGGAGTCTAGTGAAGAGAGGAATCGGCGGCGTGTACCACTCAGTCAGCGCGAAATATTTACAGAGCTACCTGAATGAGTATTCTTTCCGGTACAACCGCCGCGATTCCGGGAACTTGATTTTCCCTGCAATGCTGGCGAAGGTGAGTGAGATGGCGTCTCGCAAGCCTTCTTTAGAAGCGTGGAGAAATCATCTTTCGTAAACGGCGGCTCACCCTGAGCATTCTTCTTGGTCGGAGATGCAGGGCGAGTAGCCATAGCGGAAAGGGACGTGATGAACTCAACTGCCAAGTACATTCTACTTGGGCTTGGCGTCTTGTCAAACATAGCAACCCTTATCGGCTTTTGGATGCAGTACATCACCGCTCCGAGCAACGCCCAGTTGAGGGTGTCCCATCTTCTTGTAACCATCGGCGCGATAGTGTCGGTTGTCATCTACCTAATCGTTGGCTGGTACATTATTAGGTCCGCCGCACCTCCAAGAGTCGAAGTAGAGCCTATACCATCCACCGCGAACGGAGCCGTTCCCCAGAAAGACCGAATTCACGTGTGTCCTGATAGTATCAGCGTGAATGGCTACAAGGCCCGCATTTCATTTGTGATTTTCAGCGCCGATGCCCTAGAGCTTCGCTTCTGTGAAGTGAAGGTTTCTCTTCAGGGAGTGGATGCGGCAACGTTCAAGATGGAGAGCGCTGCCCCCCTGCAAATTCCAGCCTTTCAGGAAACGTATGAAATATTGGAAGGCTCACTCACGCCCGATGAAATGGAGTGCTTCGGAGACAGTAAGAGACGCAGAGTCTACATCGAAGGCGTGCTGCAATTTGCAGGCAATATCGAGCGGGACTTCCACTTTCTAACAATGGAGTTCATCTAACGGAGAACCCAAATGTATACTTCTAAGGCCATAGCTCTCTGTGTCTTCCTGTTATCGGTCTTCACTGTTAGCTGCTCCCGCGCCGGGCCGCCACCGCCCGCCGTCCTCACGCAGCAATCCGCCGTAACTCCTTCCGCTTGGCAGCAGCAGGTAGACACCGCAATGACTAAAGCTGCCAATGACCCGCAAGCCGCGCCGGAGATGCGAGCCAATATAGTGGCGAGTC
The DNA here is from genome assembly GCA_049585895.1 of Candidatus Sulfotelmatobacter sp. Taxonomy (GTDB): domain Bacteria; phylum Acidobacteriota; class Terriglobia; order Terriglobales; family Acidobacteriaceae; genus Sulfotelmatobacter. The sequence goes on from JBAVAV010000401.1 coordinate 3,936, forward strand.
AAGCCGAGTTCGATACGCTTTGTCACTTGGACGCGCGCCTCGGCACACGCGAGGCACGCATCTATTTCGACCAAGAGGTGGAGCGCCAGCAACGCATTTTCAATGCCATGCGCCGCGCTGCGCCCAGCATTCCAGCAACGCATTAGCCACTGCCATATACTGTGACAGGAGGACCGTGATGACTGTCATTGCAGAAATGAGGCTCCAAGATATGAGAGCCAAGGAAGACTTGGCTCTCAGGTTGGGCGATGCTCTTGACATGAAGGCCAGCATCAGCCTTGCCGTTATTTTATTCCTTGCTACTCAGACTGCTTACTTCTTGGACAAGGGACTGCCGCGCATGGGGGTCACGATGCAGCTATTTTCGATTCTCTGCATTGTCGTTGCGGCCATCTTCGCCATGCTTGAGCTTTGGCCTCGTACATACATCCTTCCCGAGCCGGAATCGGACTACATTCCGCAGAGGATTGAAGAACTGACAAAACACTACAGCCCATACCCAGACATCGAATCGAACGTTGCCGATGCTCTTGTGCGCGATGAGATACAGTGGGCTAAAAACAGAATCTCGGACAGCCAACAAAAAAATCGGAGTAAGTCCCTTCGCCTTGAGGTTTCGTTTTGGTCTACCGGCGCGGCGGTCATTCTTAATCTCTTGACCGTCCTGCTGTTTCTCAGGACGATCTTCTGAAGGGTTCGCCCGGTTGTTGCGTTGGTGGCGGCGGTAGTGGCGGCGCGGGATTTTCCGTTCTCGGTGGCTGCGGCTGCTGTGGTTGCGGCGTTGGCCTGCTGCTCATTTCTTATCCCCACCGACAATTCTAGCCATTTTGGGCAACCTTGTACAGAAGGGATACTTACCGTGTGACATCTAACCTTGTTTCCACCACGTCACTCGCGCGATCATGGTCGAGGCCGAGACGGTGCACGACGCCGAATCGCCTCGTCCTAAGGCTTTTGTTATCAAGATTTTGATATCTAAGTTCTTTGACATCAAGATTTTGGCACACGCTTTTTGTGAAACCCGCGCCGGACAAGGATTTCAGACGACAGGGTGGAGGGGGTACCCCAGATTTAGGCCAGCGCACGACCAAACGGTCCCAATTCGGGAGCCACGGCGAATGTTTATTTCACGAAGAAATCCACAGCGGAAGGGGAGTTCGGCAAGGGTTGGAACGTGAGCATCAGGTGTTCAAATTACCCAATTACCCGATTACCAAATCTCTTCACTGGAGCGTATGGCTCGAGGCCTCCGACGCCGAAGCGCTGATGTTGTAGCGCTTGAGTTTGCGGTAGAGGGTAGCGCGGCTGATGCCGAGCATGCGTCCGGCGAGGGCCTTGTCGCCTTTCACCTGCTCGAAGACGCGCTGGATGGTGGCGCGCTCGATGTCTTCGAGATCGGTGGTCGAGAGCGGCGCGGGGGAGCTTGCACCATCTTCCCCGGCCAACTCGGAAGCTAGACTGGATGCGGGCTCCGTGCCGAGCACCGGCACGGCAGATTCTGAGGCGGCGATAGTGGGCGGCAGATCGCCGAGATCGATGACTTGCCCGTTGCCCAGCGCTACGGCACGCTCCACACAGTTTTCCAGCTCGCGCACGTTGCCCGGCCAGTCATACTGCATGAGCGACTTCATGGCCGCGCCGGAGACGTGCAGGTCCGTTCCGGGCGCATAGCGTTCGCAGAACCAGTTGACCAGCATGGGAATATCGCTGCGGCGTTCGCGCAGCGCGGGTACGTGCACCGTGACCACGTTGAGGCGGAAGTAAAGATCCTTGCGGAAGGTTCCGTTCTTGTAGGCCGTTTCCAGATCGCGGTTGGTGGCGGCGATAACGCGCACATCCACTTTAACGCGCTGGTTGCTGCCGACCGGACGCACTTCTTTTTCCTGAAGCACGCGCAGCAGCTTGGCCTGCAGTTCGACCGGCAGCTCGCCGACTTCATCGAGGAAAATTGCGCCGTTGTCGGCGGCCTGAAAGAGTCCCTGCTTGGATTTCAGCGCGCCGGTGAAGGCTCCTTTTTCGTAGCCGAAGAGTTCGCTTTCGATCAGCGTGGGCACCAGCGAACCGCAATCGACGGCGACGAAGGGACGACCGGCAAAGGCTCCGCGAAAATGTATGGCGCGGGCGACCAGCTCCTTCCCCGTGCCGCTTTCGCCGGAGATGAGCACGGGAGTGCGCGTATCTTTGAGCCGCGAAACCATACGCAGCACTTCCTGAATCTTGGCGGAGGAACCGACAATGCCGTGAACGGCGGTTTCCGAATCCATGCGCTGACGCAGGAATTCGTTTTCCTCGACCAGGCGGATTTTTTCCGCCATGCGGCGCAGAAACAGCCGCAGTTCTTCCAGCGGAGAAAACGGTTTGGTGATGTAGTCGTAAGCTCCCAGCTTCATGGCCTGGACGGCAGTCTCGATGGAGCCGTGGCCGGTCATGAGCGCAACTTCGGTGCGCGGCAGAAGTTTTTTCACCTTCTCCAGAAATTCCAGTCCGGACATGTGCGGCATGACCATGTCGGAGAGAACGATATGCACAGGCTGCTCTTCAAGAAGGCCCAGCGCGGACTCGCCGCTATCGGCTTCCAGGCAGACAAAGCCCAGCGCCTCCCCCACCGTGACGCAGAGCTTGCGAATGCTCTGTTCATCGTCGACGATCAGCAAACGAATGCGAAGGGCCTCTTTGTTCAGTGCGCCGGATGCTGTCATTGTCACTGCGCTTTCCCCATAGTCCTGGCGACGACATCGATGAACTGCTGCACGCGGAAGGGCTTCTCTACGCAGGGAGCGCCGGTTTCGCGCAACGTGGCGACGGTTTCTTCGTTGGCAATGTCGCCAGTGATGAACACAAGCCGGGACGCCAGATCGGGGCGGTTGCGGGCGATCCAGGCATGCACCTGCGCGCCGTCCACGCCGCCGGGCGTGCGCATATCGGAGACAATGCCTAGAAACTGCCCTTTCTCGAGCAGCGGGAGGGCATCCACGCCGGATTCGCAACAGACCACGGGATAGCCGCTGCGTTCGAGCGCAGCCCGCACGTAGGCCATGACCGCGGGCTCGTCCTCGATCAGCAGCACAGGAAGCGGTATGTTCTGGATGGCGGTGCTCATGGTTGTATCACTCCTGCGGCCACACCCAGAGAAGCGTTGTGGGCCACTGAGGGCAGGCGAACGATAAAAGTGGCTCCCGATCCGTCGCCGTTGTTGTGGCAAAGAATCTCGCCACCGTGCTCTTTCACGATGCCGTAACAGATGCTGAGGCCGAGACCGGTTCCTTTTCCGATCTCTTTGGTGGTAAAGACAGGATCGAAAATGCGATCGGGATGGGAGATTCCCTGGCCGTTGTCGCGGAAAGAAACTTCCACCGCGCCCCCAGTTTTTGCGGTCATGATCTCGATGCGGGCGGAGCGCCCGACTTCGTGAACGGCGTCGTAGGCGTTATTCACGATGTTGAGAAATACCTGCTGCAACTGGTGGGCATCGCCGATCACGTCGGGCAGCTGCTCATCGAGGTGTTCGATGACTTCCACTCCGTGGCTGGCGAAGTCGTAGGAACGCAACTGGAGGGTGCGGCGCAAGATCAGGTTGAGCTGAACCGGATTCCGCTGGGGCGGCATCTGCCGCGCGAAGCTGAGCAGGTTTTGCACGATCTGCTTGGTCCGTTGTGCCTCCTGCAGGATGACGCGCAAATCCTTCCGCGCGGTTTCCGGAAGGTCGGGATTTTCCATGAGCAGATCGGCGAAGCCGAGAATCGCGGTCAGGGGATTGTTGACCTCGTGGGCGACGCCGGAGACGAGATGTCCCACGGCAGCCATTTTTTCCGCGTGAACCAATTGATCGCGCAGGACAGCGGAATCGGTGATGTCGGTCATGACTACCACGATGCTGTTGATGTTTCCCTGCTCGTCGCGCATAGGACTGAGATTGACGGAAAATTGACCGACGCTGCTGTTGGCGCGCACGATCTGGAGCTCCAGATTGTCGACTTGTCCGCCCCGCATGGTCGCCTGAAGCGCATCGGCCAGAGGACGCACGTAGCCGGGCGCCGCCAGTTCCAGCAAGGGGCGACCCAGAAGTTGGCGCTGCTCGAACCCGGCCTCATGCCAGCGCCGGTTGCCATAGCTGATGAGGCCGGCGGTGTCCGCAACCAGAATCAGGCTCTGGGTGTTGCTCAGAATCTTGCCGGAGAAGTCGCGCTCGCGCTGCAGTTCGGACTGATAGGTGTGCAAGCCGGTGACGTCGAGCATCAGGCCGCGAATCTGCAGCAGGCCGCCGAGATTGTCATACAGTCCGAAAGCGTTGATCAATACATAGATGGCGGACCCGTTCTTGCGGCGCAGCGTGGTTTCGAAGTTGCGCAGGTGGCCCTGCTCCTCCATGGCTTTGGCATGCCGCTCGCGTTGCTCGGGAGAAAAATAGAGCTGCGTGGGGATGTCGATCTGCAGCAATTCCTCGCGGCTGGCATAGCCCAGCATCTGCACCAGGGCGTCGTTCACTTCGATAAAGCGGCCGTCCGGCGTGCTGAAGAAAAGTCCTTCCTGAATGTTGTCGAACAGTTCGCGGTAACGGCGCTCGGCCTCGCGCCGGTCCGTAATGTCCTTCAGCACGTGAATCGTCTGCATGCCTTCGCCCGATCCGCCGGGAACGCGCGAGGTCGAGACCAGATAGGTCCGATCGAGAGCGGGATGTAGAAACTCGTCCGTGGCTTCGCCTTGGGAACGGCAGAACGGGCAGGAATAGCTGACAGGTTCGCTGGTCAGGGTCAGGAGCGCGCGCATGTTGACGCCGATCAGTTCGCTGGGGCCGACGCCGATCATGGCTGCGAGAGACCGGTTTACGCGCAGGACCTTGTCGGTTTCATCGTGCACCACGATGAGATCCGTAATGGCGTCGAAAATCTCCAGCCAGTGCCGGTTGGCCTGCTCGACGCGAGCAAACAGGCGGGCGTTTTCCAGCACCGTGGCGGCATGACCGGCAATAGCTTCCAGCAAATCGCGATCTTCCCGCGCCAGCGGCCGCGTGCCTTCGGAAAGACAGAGAAGGCCGGCGAGATCGCCCCTGGAAGCGGCTAGCCGCGCCACTACGCAATGGTTCCAGCCCAGAGTCGCGGCCAGGTCCGGACCAAGCAGATCGTCGGCGCTGCAAGAGACGATGGCCTCCGCGTGCTGCGCCGCAAACTCGGAAAGAATCTGGCCGAGTCTTCTGTGGAAAGCGCGATCAGCCACTCGATGTTCCGCGGCAGAACGATTCCCGGAAATAGGGGTTCCGGCCGCTTGTTCGTCGCCACTCTGTTCCGTGGCAGGATGCGCTGCAACCGTTGAAGAAGGCGGGTGAGCTGCGGGCGCGGGATGCAGCGCAACGGTCTGGAATCGTCCCTCCTGAAACAGGGCGAGCGCACCCGCACTCGCACCGGTGAGTTCGACTGCACGTTGAACAAACTTGCGGGCAAAATCCGGCAGAGGCAGCAAACCCTCGATCTCGCGTGCCAGTTGAATCAAGATTTCGGAGCGGCGGCGATGCTGCTCGGATTGCTGCAATTTGCGCATAGCTGCCAGGACCACCGAGGCTTGCGCCGCCAGGGCGCGCGAGCGGCGGATGTCGTCCTGGGAAATGCCGGTACGGTCCAGGCGGTCGAGGACGCCGTACATGCCCAATACCTCGTTATCGACTCCGACCAGGGGGACGGCCAGTATCTGATGAATCTGATATTCCGCGATGGCGGCGAGATTGGCGCCGGGGATCAGGCTCACCTCGTCGGTCCAGAAGACTTCCCGGGCACGCAGGGCGCGGGTAGCGACTCCTTCCGGAAAAATGAGTTCCGTGCGACGGAGCTGGCCGCGCTCGATGCCATAGCGCACGCAAAACTGATCGTCTTCGAGCAGGGCGATGAAACACCGGCCAAAGCCGAGGAAATCGGCGGCGCGCGCGACGAATGCCTGGACAAACCCCTCCAGAGTGCCGCTGGAACTGAGTTTCGAGGAAATCTCGAGCAACTGGTGAAATTCGTGAGCCTGTCCCTGAGCCTTGGCGCAGAGTTCGGCGTGCGCCACCGCCACCGCTCCGAATCCGGCAATGGCGGCAACCAGAGATTTCTCCTCGGCGGTGAAAGCTCCCGCCGCCCGGGGATAGACGAGAATCGCACCTTGGGTGCGCGAGGTGCGGAACGGCGCAGCGATCAACTGTCCGGGAGCGACGAGGTCGGCGAGGGAATGCAGATCGCTGCTGATGGAAATTGACAGCGCCTCTCCGGCAGAAACCGCGCGTTGCGCCAGATCCGCGGCGAAGCGAATGGTCTGGCGGTCATAGCGGGCGCGGACCGAGTTGGCCAACTGAGGAGTTTCGGCAGACACCGCGCGTAATTCGAAAGGGCCCTCGCGGCGAAGAAGAACGCACACCAGGCGCGTCCCCAACAGCAATCGGATTCGGTCCGCGAGCGCTTCGATGACCGCCGCGACGTCGGGAGTCCCGTGCAAAGCCTGGGCTACGTCTGCCAGGATCTCTGCCCGATGCTGCTCCTCGCCCGGGGCTTCGCTGAGGCGGATGGTCTCCAGCAAGCTTCCCAGTTGACCGGCAAGAATTGTAGCTTTGGTGGCCGCATCCTCGTCAAAAAAAGTTTCCTCGGAGTCGTGCAGGAATGTGGCGGCGCCTACGACTTCATTGCACACCACCACTGGAGTGGCCATCAGCGAACGCGCCTGAAATTCCGCGGCCGGGGGATAGCGGGCGAAGTCAAGCTTATTCACGAAGACGGTATGCCGCTGCCGAACCGCTTCCGCAGTCACCGCGCTCTGCTCCGGGCGTAGGCGCATCCCCCGAAAGCGGTCCGCCATTTTTCCGTCCGCTTCCTCGCCCAGCAACAGATCGTCGGGCTGGCGCCGCCAGAAATAGACTCCACTGACCTGAAAAAACTCGCGCGCCGAGCGGCAAAAAAACTTGATGAGAGCGGTTGAGTCCGGGCGTTCGGCGGCCTGGGCGGCGATGCACAGCAGCAGTTTCTGAAGAGCCTCGTCTGTGCCCGGAGCCGAGCTGTTGCCCGGCGACAGCGTCGAATTTCCTCCGAGCATCGTCAGTCGCCACCGCTCCACAACTAAGAATGAAACTTCCAAGTGCTTGAATCTATTGGCAAACTACGCGGCATCTCAATTTGAGTCAAGGGAAATGGGCTGCGGGGTGCCAAGGTGTGAAACGAGGGTGCTGATTCGGCACAAAACATTGG
>JBAVAV010000402.1:0-4541 GCA_049585895.1 Candidatus Sulfotelmatobacter sp.
ACAGGCGCCTTTAACCTGAATCTGCTGGCCCGCATCAACCGCGAACTGGAAGCCGATTTCGACCTCTCACAGTTCGAGCATGTGGCGCGAATCAACAGCGCTGCCCGCAGCGTCGAAATGCATCTGCGTTCCAAACAACGGCAGACTGTGAGCATACCGGCGGCGGAACTCCTGGTGGATTTTCAGGAAGACGAAACCATCTGGACGGAAAGCAGCCACAAATATTCTCTCGAAGAAGTGTTCCGGATGTCGCGTGACGCAGGCTTCCGCTGCGAAGCGCAGTGGACGGACGAGCAGTGGCCCTTCGCTGAGAATCTTCTTATCGCGGAATAACGACACGCTGTGCCGCACCGCCTCTCTTACACCTGCCCGGCATTCCGTCCCGGCGCAGTACTTGCCGCTCGTGGAGTAAAACTTTGTAAATCCTGCGGCTTTGTGCGATGCAGCCATGTAGATTAGTTAGATCGATTCATTTACAGGAAACATGACGGGATCAAAGAACGTTCTGGCGATACTGCTCTGCATGGCAAGCGTGGTTAGCCTGGGTGAGGCACCGCTTTGCTATGGGTTGACCGAAGGAGCGCCCCAAAACCAACCAACCGCGGCGCAGAGTGCGGTAGCGCGACGTATCGGTGCGATCAAATCCATCAATGGCACGACCATCACGCTGGCGCCGGATTCAGGCTCCGACGTGAGTGTGGCAGTGCAAAGCACGACGCGAATTGTTCGCATTGCGCCGGGCGAGAAGAATCTGAAGAATGCCACACTAATTCAACTGCAGGATCTCCAGGTGGGCGACCGCATCCTGGCGGGCGGTACGGCAGCGAGCGACGAGAAATCGCTTCTGGCTTCGTCGATCGTGGTGATGAAACGTTCGGACGTGGAAGCGCGGCACGAGCAGGATCTTCAAGACTGGCAAAAGCGCGGGGTGGGGGGCCTGGTCGCCGCTGTCGACGCGGCGATGGGCACGATCACAATCACGGTGACCGGATTCGGCGGAAGCAAGAATGTCACAATCCACACTTCCAAGGATACTGTAATCCGCCGTTATGCCCCCGATTCGGTGAAGTTCGACGACGCCAAGCCGGGCACGCTGGAAGAAATTCACAATGGCGATCAGCTACGGGCACGCGGCGACCGTAACGCCGATGGAACCGAACTCGCCGCGGTAGAAATTGTTTCCGGAAGCTTCCGCAATATTGCCGGCGCCGTGAACTCCATCGATGCAAGTTCGTCGAACATCAGCGTGCAGGATTTATTGTCGAAGAAAACGGTCGTAGTGAAGGCATCGGCGGAGTCGCAACTCCGGCAGTTGCCGGCAGAGATGGCTCAACGTATCGCGATGCGTTTGAAGGGCGCTGCCGCCGGAGGTTTAGCAGGCGTCGGCCCCGGCACCGCGGCGAATGCAAATTCCGCCAGCGGAGAGACCTCTCGTCCAGCAGGCGCTGCCGGTGCGATGGGTACTTTGGGAGGCGGACGTGGTGGGGCTCCTGACTTTCAGCAGATGCTGAGCCGAGTGCCCGCGGTGACGCTGAACAATCTCCACAAAGGGGACGCGGTATTAATCGTCGCGACCTCGGGTACGAGTTCGAGCGCAGGCACCGTCATCACGCTCGTCAGCGGTGTAGAGCCGATTCTGCAAGCCGCGCCCAATGCCGGCCAGGCCATGATGCTCGCACCGTGGAGCCTGAGCGCTCCCGCCGAAGCTGGAAGTCAATAAGGTCCCTCCGATGGACGAACCGTGGAGGCTCCTATCAGGAAATGGAATGATGGAATGAGATTTCGTTCAGATATAGTCAGATCAATTATCCTTTTCCTGTTCTTGTCTTCGTTGTTCACGAATGCCGCAGAAGGTCAGACGGTCTCCGGCGCCCTGCGTGGACAGGTCATGGATCCCTCCGGTGCTGCGATCACCAATGCCAACGTGGCTCTCACCCCAGCCGCGGCTTCGTCAACTCCGCTGACCACGCAGACTAACGGGCAGGGTCTTTACGAATTCAAAGGACTGGCTGCCGGAAAATACACACTGAACGTTGTAGCTCAGGGATTTACCCTCTACGAAAATGACAATGTGGTGATCGCCGACCAACCCCTGCGCCTGAACGTCGCGATGACAATCGAGGTGGAGCAGCAGAAGGTCCAGGTTTCCGACATGGCTCCAACTGTCGATGTAAATCCTTCGAATAATGCCGGAGCCATCATCATTTCCGGCAAAGAACTCGAAGCCTTGCCCGACGATCCCGATGAATTGCTTACAGATTTACAGGCCCTGGCCGGGCCTTCGGCAGGGCCTAACGGCGGGCAGCTCTACATTGATGGTTTCACCGCGGGACAACTTCCTCCCAAGTCATCCATCCGCGAGATCCGTGTCAATCAGAATCCGTTCTCGTCGGAATTTGACAAGCTGGGCTACGGCCGCATTGAGGTCTTTACCAAACCGGGCACCGACAAATACCATGGCCAATTTCTTGTGGACGGAAACGATTCTGCTTTCAATACGGGCGATCCGTTTCTCACCGGCCCGCTGCCAGGTTACGACTCCGTCTTGTTCAACGGGAGTATCGGTGGGCCGATCAATAAGAAGGCGTCTTTCTTTGTCAGCGTCCAGCGCAGGGACGTCAATAACCTCTCCGCGATCAATGCGATCGATCCTGGTACCTTGCTCCCGTTTAGCGCCACACTTTCCAATCCTCACGAGCGCACTAACATTTCTCCGCGCCTCGATTACGCGCTGAGCAAGAACAACACGCTGACCGTCCGCTACCAGTACTATCGGGACACTGAGTCCAACGACGAGATAAGCCAGTTTGCCTTACCGCAGCAAGCGTTCAAAAACGGCTCGACCGAACACACTCTGCAAATCGGCGACACACAAGTTTTAGGTTCCAAAGTCGTCAACGAAACCCGCTTTCAATACTTGCGGGAATACGACACGCAGACGGCACTGGACGCCAATCCCGCCGTCAACGTTCCGGGGGCTTTCATCGGCGGCGGCAACGCGATAGGCAACAGTAGCGGTCATCAGGACCACTACGAATTTCAGAACTACACTTCTGTGATTCACGGCAGCCATACCATCAAATTCGGCGCCCGCCTGCGCGACGTGCGCGACGCCAACAATTCGAGAGCGGGATTCAATGGTACTTTCACGTTTCCCACAATTGCGGATTTTGCCGCCAATCAGCCAAGCCAGCTCATTATTACCCAGGGCTCGCCTTCAGCGCAGGTTTCAGCTTTCGACGCCGGACTTTATGTCCAGGATGATTGGCGGGTGCGCAGCAACATCACCTTAAGTTATGGCCTGCGTTTTGAAACCCAGGATCACATTTTCGATCACGCCGATTTGGCGCCGCGGCTGGGCCTGGCCTGGGGAGTCGGCGGCAGGAGTTCTCCGCCCAAGGTCGTAATCCGCGGCGGAGTCGGAATTTTCTATGACCGCTTCCAGGAACAGCAGATTCTTCAAGCCGAGCGTCTCAATGGCATCACCCAACAACAATTCATCATCGACAGCCCCACCTGTTTTCCTGGTCTGGACAAGCCCCTCACTACTCCAATCTCCAACTGCGGGACGGCCAGCTCCAGCACCTCATCCATTTATCAGATCAGTCCTTCGCTGTACGCGCCCTACACCCTGCAGTCGGCCATTAGCGTCGAGCGGCAAATCACCAAAGCCTCAACCTTGGCTCTGACCTACCTCAATTCTCGCGGCTTCGACCAGTTACTTTCGCTCAGCCTCAACCCTGCGACCACCAACGGTCCTCGCACCTACCAGTACGCGTCCGAAGGCGTCTTCCGTCAGAGCCAGCTCATTGTGAACACCAATGTGCGCGTAGGTTCAAAGCTCCAGCTCTTTGGCTTCTACACGCTGAACTATGCCAATAGTGATACGGCGGGCGTTTCCAGCTTTCCTTCGGACTCTTTGGACATCAGCCAGGACTACGGCCGGGCTTCTTTCGACACCCGTCATCGCCTGTTTTTCGGGGGAAGCCTCGCCCTGCCTTATGCCTTTCGCTTGAGTCCGTTCATGATCGCGAGTTCCGGCACGCCCTTTAACATTACTGTTCCCGACGATCTGAACAACGACACCATCTTCAACAATCGGCCCGTTTTTGTCTTCACGGCGACGTGCCCCAACCTCGGTACAGTGACCGGCACTCTCTACTGCACTCCGCTGGGCACTTTCAATGATGCGCTCCCCTCCGCGGGTCAGAAAGTTCTCCCCATCAATTACGCTACCGGCCCGGCGCACTTCGTCCTGAATCTGCGGCTCACCAAGACGTTCGGATTCGGTCCCAAGCTGAAGAGTTCTGCCGGCAACTCCGCACAGGGCCAGGGCGGTCCGCTCGCGGGCGGCGGCGGTGGCCGGGGCGGCGGTGGTGGCCAGCGCGGTGGGCCGCTCTTCGGCAGCGGTCCCCAAATGGGCGGCGGCGGATCGGACCGTCGTTACACCGTGACGCTGGGCGTTTCTGCCCGCAACGCTCTCAACAATGTAAATCTGGCCAATCCCAGCGGCGTTCTAGGTTCGCGTTTCTTCGACATGC
>JBAVAV010000403.1:0-2075 GCA_049585895.1 Candidatus Sulfotelmatobacter sp.
CCTTCTGACTCGATGGCCGGCATGAATGCGGAGGACTGAGAGCACGACATCCCGACCTGCTTCAACCCTTAAAGGCCGCCAAGAGTCATCTATTTTCGGTGGACTGGGGGTTGAAGTCTAAAGGCTCCTTATTCTTTTTCCGTATTTGGGCTAGACTGCTGCGCACTAGAGCTTAGCCGTCACGAGCCCGCCGCGATTTTCGATGAGGTGTTGGTCAACGATGACCCCAGCGCAACCATCATCGCGAGGTGCCATGCCATTCAGCTCATGGAGCAACAGGAAGCAACGTGTAGTTCGAGTTTGGGTGCAGATTATCATCCTCGGGTGCACGGCAACGCTGCTCTCTGGGCAGACGGGACCAGTACCCCGCGCTCCCAAGAAGTTTCAAATCGGCAGTACGCCTATCCAGCACATTGTTTTTATCGTCAAGGAAAACCGCAGCTTCGACAATTATTTCGGGACGTTTCCCGGGGCGAACGGCGCGACCAGCGGAATGATTTCGACGGGGCAAGTAGTTCCTTTGGGCCATTTGCCCGACATAACCCCGAACGATCCTGGTCATGGCTGGCCGGAGGCGTTGACCTCGATCGATGGCGGCAAAATGGACCGCTTCGACACCATTGACGGCGGCAATATCAATGGAGCACTGATGCCGTATACCCAGTTTCAGCAGTCCGACATCCCCAACTACTTCAGCTACGCTTACAATTTTGTCCTTTCCGACAACACCTTCTCGTCGATGCACGGGGGAAGTTTTCCGCAACACCTTTACGCGATAGCGGCGCAATCCGACGGAGTAATTAACATTCCTTTTCAGACGTCGGGCCAGAGTAATAACAGCTGGGGTTGCGACGATCCCGACGACACCCTGGTGCAGGTGATGGACGAGGAGGGCGACGTAACCGGCGAGTATCCCTGTTTCGATTTCCAGACACTGGCTGACAGCATGCAGACCGCGGGGATCTCGTGGAAATACTACGCCCCCACGTACGGGGAGCGCGGTTACGTCTTCAATACATTCAACGCCATCAACCACATCCGGAATAGCAGCCTGTGGACTTCGAATGTCATGCCTGATACGCAATTCGCCAGCGATGCGCTGAGCGGGACGTTGCCGGCCATGAGCTGGCTGGTGACCGGAGCCGGAAGCGAGCATCCGCCCAACAGTTCGTGCTTCGGCGAGAATTGGACGGTAACGCAACTCAACGCGTTGATGCAGGGACCGGATTGGAACTCAACCGCAGTTTTCCTGACCTGGGATGACTTCGGCGGTTTCTATGACCACGTGCCCGTGCCGCAGCCAGACATTTACGGCTTCGGGCCCCGAGTTCCCATGCTTATCATTTCGCCCTATGCAATACCCGGGCACATCTCGCACACCCAGTATGAGTTTTCGTCGGTGCTGAAGTACGCGGAAGAGACCTTCGGGTTGGCGCCCCTGACCGAACGGGACGCCAATGCGAACGATATGCAGGATAGCTTCGATTACTCGCAAAATCCTAATCCTCCGCTGATCTTGACGCCGCGCAGCTGTCCCGTCGCTTCTACCTCCGAACTGAATTTCGGAAGCGTGCCTGTGGCTGTTGCCAGCCCGAGTATCGCGGTGACAGTGACGAACTGGGGAAGCAGCAGCATGACCCTGGGAAAGTTTTCGACTATGGGAGATTTTTCCTATACCAGCAAGTGTCCGAAGAAAGCCCTGTCTGCTGCCGCGTCGTGCGTGATCAATGTCACGCTCACGCCGACCGCTACGGGAACGCGGACTGGGACGCTGACCATCAATGACGGCAATGTAACCAGCCCGCAAATCGTCAATCTGTCGGGGACCGGGAGCAATGTGAAACTCTCAGTGAATTGGCCTGGTTTCAATTACGCCACCCAGCCAATCAACTCAAATGTGACTAAGAATTTGACCTATACCAATATCGGGAAGAACCCTGTCAACATCAGCAGTGTGCAGGTAATCGGCCAGTTTTCGCAGACCAATACATGCGGCGGCACCGTGGCGGCCGGCGTGGCCTGCACCTTCAAAGTAAAGTTCAAGCCCACCTCTACTGGTTTAGTGTTCGGTAACC
>JBAVAV010000404.1:0-11575 GCA_049585895.1 Candidatus Sulfotelmatobacter sp.
GTCGAGCAACAGCAGCGTATGCACAAACACATCGCCCTCGGGATGAAACTCCGCCGGCTGTTCCACGCCTTTCAGGGCCGAAATTTCCGGCAGGACTTCGCGGAGCAAGCCACTTTCATCGAGCAACCGGAATGCGCGGCGGGGATGCGCTTCGGTCAACATGCGGGTGAGCTCATCGCGTACGCGCTCGCGCGAGACCAGATGAATGTCGCCAGCCAGCTTCCCGATCGCAGCGAATGTTTCGGGTTCGATCGTGTAACCGAAACGCGCGGCAAATCTCACGGCGCGCAGCATACGCAACTTGTCTTCGCCAAACCGGTGCTCGGGATCGCCGATGGTGCGGATGATCCCGTCCTGCAGATCTTTCCGTCCACCGACGAAGTCGAGCACTTCTCCGCTCACCGGATCGAGCAGCATGCCGTTGATGGTGAAGTCGCGGCGGGCCACATCTTCCCGCGGATCCTGGCTGAAGCGTACGTCATCGGGATGGCGTCCATCGGAGTAACCGATGTCGCTACGGAAGGTCGCCACTTCGACGACAGACGATCTTGCGTAACCAGGGCTTTCCGTAGAGACGTTGCTTGCAACGTCTTCCTGCGGCAGTGGCACGAGCACCACCCCAAACTGCGCGCCCACCGCGTAGGTGTCGGGGAAGATAGTCATGACTTGATTCGGCGTGGCGTTCGTGGCCACATCGAAATCTGTCGGTTCGAGTTTCAGCAGCAGATCGCGCACGCATCCGCCCACCAGGAAGGCCTGAAAGCCTTGTTCCCGAAGGGTTCGAACAATCGAGGTGGCGAATGTCTTGGACATGGGCACGTACTCAGTTCGCCGCGCTCCACGCCTCGCGGTAAGAATCGGCCAGCAACTTCGACATTGCGGCCCTATCAACTTTTTCAGGTAACGAAGATTGATTGGCCGCCTCCTCGCATTCGGCAAAAAGTCTTTGCGCCATGGCGAGAATCTTATCCATCGAGAATTGCCCAGTTCGAGCCCGGATTAGCAGATCGCGCTCGGGACGCGGCAGCGTAATCTTTCCGGTCGAAACCAGTTCTTGACACTCATACAACAGCCTTAGAACGTGCATGCCCGCTTTGACGTCATAACCATATTTCTCTTCCAGTTCTGGACGTTGCCCCTTCTTGCCACGCCCCGACTGTCCCGTCATGCGTTTCAGTTGCGCATCCGCAAATCCGAGGAACTGCGGCACGCAAGAGCGCGATAGGAACACATCTCGCCGATCCAATATGCCCGACCAGGTGCCGTTGCGCACTGCGCTCTTCGTGAATAGAAAGTGCAATGCGGTCGGATTTCCCTTGCAGGCCAAGCCAGCCACTTCTTGAGAGAGTACAGAGTGATGTCCACGTCCTTCGGTCCGTTTCTCCGCTCATTTCCTGCCGTGGACCAGACAAAGTGCGGCATCGAATCCAGGCCAAGCACCAACTCCGGAGGCTCGATATAGACGCCGTAGATATTAAGATCATCGGTCCCCTGAACCTTAGCTCCGTGCAGTTCGGAGCCGCCTACAAACACATGTATGAGTCTGTCCATGAAGGGGAAGCCAGATTCCCTGACATGTTTGAGCAAATCAGCCATAGTCTTCCAATAATATAGTTCCATGCCCTCGGCCTACATCCTCGGCATCGAAAGTTCCTGCGATGAAACCGCCGCGGCCGTGGTGCGCTCGGGCGAGCAGGTCATCTCCAATGTTGTAGCTTCGCAGATCGCCACTCATCAACCCTACGGGGGCGTTGTGCCCGAGCTGGCTTCCCGCGAGCATCTGCGGGCCATCGTTCCGGTCGTGCGCCAGGCACTGGCGGAGGCCAAGCATACGTACGCTTCTGTCGATGCGATTGCGGTCACGCAGGGACCCGGCCTGGCTGGGGCGCTGCTGGTGGGCATCAGTTACGCGAAAGCGCTGGCCTTCGCCCTCGATAAGCCCTTGATTGCTGTCAATCACCTCGAAGGCCACATCCATGCCGTTCTGCTCGAAGAACGGCAGAAGGGCAATCGTGATTTACAGTTCCCGGTGCTGGCTTTAGTCGTTTCGGGAGGTCACACTCATCTATATCTGGTAGGGCAGAAGGATGCGGGCTGGACGTACGAAAACATCGGCCACACGCGTGACGATGCCGCCGGCGAAGCTTTCGACAAGGTCGCCAAGCTGCTGGGGCTGGGCTATCCCGGAGGACCGCTCATCGATCAACTTGCTCCGTACGGCGATTCCAAGGCCGTGAAGTTCGTGCCAGCGCAGATCAAGCATCCCGACCGGCGCGACCGGACGCATTCAGGCCATAGCGGCGTTGATGGTCACCATGCTGATAGTCACAATGATGATCGTCCGCGTTTCGATTTTTCCTATAGCGGAGTTAAGACGGCCGTGCTCCGTTATGTCGAGACTCACAACATGCGTCCCGCGAATGAAGCGCGGCAAAAAGCTCTTGCCAGCATCACCAAGCCCCAGCTCGACGACTACCTTGCGCATTCTGACAAACAAACTCTTGATCTCGTAGCTTCTTTCCAGCGAGCAATGGTGGAAGACCTGAGCGGCAAGACACTGGCCGCAGCCCGTGCCTACGATGTAGCCACGCTCTTCATCACCGGAGGCGTGGCTGCCAACAACGAACTGCGCCAGACTTTCGAGCGAGATGCGGCCGCGGAAGGTTTGCCCGTATATTTTCCATCGCGACCGCTTTCCACCGATAATGCCGCCATGATTGCGGCCGCGGCCTATCCAAGGTTCCTGATAAAAGATTTTGCTTCAATGGATTTCTCGGCAGAAGCGGGCATGCGGCTGCGGTAGGCCGTGATCGATTGTCGCTCTGCTCTGTCGACCCAATACGTCCCGAAGAGCTTCGGGAGCTTACTTACCTGCGGCTTGTTTCCGTCCTGATTTCTTCATCAGGGCTGCGAGGGCATTCGCCAACTGGCCTTCGATGTCGATGTCCTTGTAAATTGCGAAGTCGGCTCGCTTCTCCGTTTCGGTGAACCCGCTGGCGCGTCCGGCGACGATAATAATAGGAATATTCGCGGTTTCCGGCTTGCCCTTGAGCGCGGTGATAAGTTCGCTGCCGGACATGTTCGGCATCTGCATATCGGTAACGATCAAGTCGGGTCTCAACCGCTCGAGAGCCTGTAGCGCTTCCAGGCCGTTCGTGGCCGATTCCACCGTAAATCCGCGTTCTTCGAGAAAGCGGCACACGGTGTAGCGGATCAGCATGGAATCGTCAACTACCAGCGCTATGGACATGGAATCAAACCCGTGGAATACACAGCCCCGGTCCGCAGACTAGCAGGGCGTTGCGCATGGCAACAAGCCAGAATCGATACGCCGTGGTTACCTTGGTGACGAGCCGAACCGGGCCGCGGGGCGACAAAATCGCTCATAACTCGCTGGATTGCGCGCTCTCTTCGATACTCATGTCTTTGAGTTCGCTGGACTCGAAGATGTCGCCGCATTCCTTGCATTCAACAAACTCTGCATCTTCCTCACGGCTGACAATTTGAACACGCGGGTGTCTGCACCGCTGCATCTCGGTTCCACTGGGGGATTCGGAAGGCAGGTTTAAGGTCATACAATCCGGAAGGCGCGCCCTGAAAGGGCAAATATTCACCGGAATTGGCGGTATTGTAATTCGGCTAGTCTGCTTGTCAAGTCCCCGTCGGTTACATCCGCCCGTATCTGAGGCCAAGAAATGGGCATCAATTGTCAGGATCGGGTGGGGACAGGGCCGACGCCTTCGCAACCTACTCGATTGGCGGTATTTACTGCGTCGGCCAGGTTGTTCTCGATTCCCTAATCGAGGTTGCACCCCGGGCTGCCAAGAGCTACAATGAAATACGACCGAATGAGTCGGATTTATATCCGGTGAAAATGGTCGGGATAGTAAGGTTCTTGTCACCTCAAAGATTCAATGCTTAGGCTGACCAAGAAAGCTGACTACGCGCTCATGGCGATGAAAGATCTCGCCGAGCACGCGCACGATGGTTCCCGCAGCGCCAACGACGTCGCGGGATCCTACGGTATTCCTCCGCAGGTGCTGGCCAAGATCCTGCAGCGGCTGGCCAAAGCCGGTCTGCTGCATTCGCAGCATGGCATCAACGGTGGCTACACGCTGGCGCGGGCGGCGCACACGATCTCGGCGTTTGAAGTGATTCAGGCCATAGATGGTCCGCTGTTCATCACTTCGTGCGTTACCGTTCGCGGAGAGTGCGGACAGACCGATCGCTGCACCATCCGCGAGCCGTTGCGCAAGGTGAACCAGAGCATCGAGGACGTGCTGAAGCGCATCAAGATAGCACACATGACGGAAGAGCCGGAAGAATCCGGCAATAGCCATAGCAGCGAAAGTTCCAGACGAGCCGAGTTGGTTTCCATTACCGAGCCTGCAATTTGAAGCGTTCTTGAAACAGCGACGAAAGGTAGGAGAAGCAATCATGAGCACGGAAGTAAAGATCCCCCAGGATTTGACCAGAACGCAGCATCCCGCTCCCGAGGGAGTGAAGCTGCCCATTTACATGGATAACCACGCCACCACACCGATGGATCCGCGGGTGCTGGAGGAGATGCTGCCCTTTTTCATGGAGAAGTTCGGCAACGCTGCCAGCCGCAATCACTCCTTCGGCTGGGCCGCCGAAGAAGGCGTGGAAACAGCGCGTGAGCGCATCGCCAAGCTGGTCGGTGCCACGACCAAAGAAATCATCTTTACTTCCGGCGCCACCGAGAGCGACAACCTCGCCATCAAAGGCGTCGCCGAAATGTACCGCGAGAAGGGCAACCACATCATCACAGCTGTCACCGAGCACAAAGCCGTGCTCGACACCTGCAAGCGGCTGGAGAAATACGGCTATCGAGTGACGTATCTGCCGGTGCAGAAGGACGGCCTCATCGACCTCGACGACCTCAAGCGCGCCATGGACGACAAGACCATTCTCGTCACCATCATGGCCGCTAACAACGAGATCGGCGTATTGCAGCCGGTGGAAGCAATCGGCAAGCTGTGCCGCGAGCGTGGCGTGATCTTCCACACCGACGCGACGCAAGCCGTGGGCAAGGTTCCAACCGATGTGAACAAGCAGAACATCGATGTGATGTCGATCTCCGGCCACAAAATGTACGGCCCCAAGGGCGTTGGCGCCTTATATGTGCGGCGCAAGAATCCGCGCGTGCAGCTTGCTGCCCTCATCGATGGCGGAGGTCACGAGCGCGGCATGCGCTCGGGCACGCTCAACGTTCCAGGCATCGTCGGCTTGGGCAAGGCTTGTGCCATCGCTCAGGAAGATATGCCAAAAGAATCCTGCCGCATGGCGGGGATGCGCAACCGCCTGCGCGACCGCATCATGGGCCGTCTGGACGAAACCTATATCAACGGCTCGATGGAGCATCGCCTGCCCGGCAACTTGAACATCAGTTTTGCCTACGTGGAAGGCGAGTCCCTGCTGATGGGCATTAACGACATCGCGGTTTCCAGCGGATCGGCCTGCACCTCCGCGACCCTGGAGCCATCTTATGTATTGAAGGCTCTGGGTACGGGCGACGACCTGGCGCACAGCTCGATCCGCTTCGGCCTCGGCCGCTTCAACACCGAAGCTGAAGTCGATTACGTAGCCGACCGCGTAATCGAAACGGTCGAGCGCCTGCGCGAACTTTCGCCGCTCTACGAGATGGCGAAGGAAGGCATCAATTTGAAAGACGTGAAATGGGCCGGCGAGTAAATCGGAAGGGCACGACTTCTAGTCGCGCCGCACGGGATTAAGCCGCGAAGCGGCGTAAGAAATGCAGCCCACGGCGCAAGCCGTGGGGACGAAAGCAAATGAGAACAAGCCCCGAAGGGGCGAAAGAACGCTACGGATCCTAAGTTCAGGAGAAGCAAATGTCATACAGCGACAAAGTAATCGATCATTACAACAATCCCCGCAACGTTGGCTCGATGGACAAATCGAGCTCGGAAGTGGGCACCGGACTGGTCGGAGCGCCGGAGTGCGGCGACGTCATGAAGCTGCAGATCAAGGTCAATCGTGAAACCAACGTCATTGAAGACGCCAAGTTCAAGACCTTCGGCTGCGGCTCCGCCATCGCCTCGTCTTCGCTGGCCACTGAATGGGTCAAGGGCAAGACGGTGGACGAAGCCCTCACCATCAAGAACATGGACATCGTGAAGGAGCTTTCGCTGCCGCCGGTGAAGATCCATTGTTCGGTGCTGGCAGAGGACGCGATCCGCGCCGCGATCGGCGACTGGAAGAAAAAGCAGGAAGTCGCGCAGCCGGCAGCCGTGGCATCGAAGTAGTTCCGGGCTTGGAGCCGAGTCACAAGAAAAGCAAGACTGGATCGCTCACAGCTCGAAGCCCGTAGCTCGAAGCTCAGCTTTTATGACAACGGCAACCGAACAACCCGCGCAGGCACCCGCCAAGGGCATTCAAGTGACGGACAAAGCCCTGGCCAAGGTCCGCACTGCCATGGCCAAGGAAGGCGTCTCGCCCGAGCAAGGCGGCTTACGCCTCGGCGTGCAAGGCGGCGGGTGTTCAGGGCTAAGCTACAACATCCGCTTCGACACGCAGCCGCGCGAACGCGACCGCATCTTTCAGTTTGACGACGTGCGCGTTTTCGTGGACCCGAAGTCGTTCATCTACCTGCACGGCATGATTCTGGATTACCAGGAAACGCTGATGCAACAGGGCTTCGTCTTCGTGAATCCGCAGGCTTCGAAGTCATGCGGCTGCGGAACGTCGTTCTCCGCGTGATCGGCTCGTATGGCATGACTCATGTGGCGCGGGCGCCTGGCCCGCGAGGATTTGCACCGCCGCGCCAGGTCCGCACGCAGCACACCGAGCCTTGGGGAAAACAGAGTTGGAATAAAGTAGCGCCGGCGTCCCGCCGGCTGTAGGGCGTCTCGCCCTCGTAGCCGCCAGCAAGTCTTAGCCTCGTGGGGTTTGATAAACGGTTCGAGCAAGATGATTCGGGCACGAAATGACTGATTCAACCAAGACGGCAGTTCCGGTTCAGGAGCAGGAATCCACAAACACCTGCTGGTCCTGCGGAACCATGCGCGCCGTCCACTTCTGCCAGGCCTGTGGTAAGGTGCAGCCCCCCGCGCCGGTGGACTATTTCACTTTCTTCGGCCTGCCGCGCAAGCTGAATCTCGACGTCCCCGCCCTCGAGAAGGATTTTTACGAGCTGAGCCGCAAGCTGCATCCCGATCTCAACGCCCGCGCCGGAGGCCGGGAGCAGGAGTGGAGCCTGCAGCAAAGTTCGCTGCTCAACGATGCGCATCGCACGTTGAAAGATCCGATCAAGCGCACTCAGTATCTTCTGCAGCTCGAAGGCGTGGAACTGGAAGAGCAATCCAAGACGGCAACGGAAAAAGCGCGCGCCACGGATGAGACTAAAAAGCAGATCGTTCCGACCGATCTGCTCGAAGAAGTTTTCGATCTCAATATGCAGCTCGAAGAACTCCGCATGCACAAAAAAATGGGCGAGGACGATCCCGCCCTCATCGAAGAAATCGGACGGCAGAAACTCGAGCTGGAAGAGAAGCAGGAATCGCTCCTCCACGAACTGAAGGGTTACTGGAAAACCTGGGACGGATTAATCGAGCGCGAACAGTCAGAGCAGTTCGTGTCGGAAGACGAGCGCAAGCAGGCTTGCGACAAGATGGTCGACTTATTGAACCGCCGCAACTACATACGCAACCTGGTGCGGGATGTGAACGAGGTTCTGGGAAATTGAGCAATTGGGTGATCGGGCGATTGGGCAATTGAGACCCAAGGTTTTTTCAATCGCCAAATCACACAATCAAAAAATCACAAAATGGCTACGGATCGCATCGTCGGCATCGACCTGGGCACCACGAATTCTCTCGTGGCCTTCATGCAGGGGGAGATCCCTGTCGTCATTCCCGGCGAAGACGGCTCGAATCTCGTTCCCTCGGTCGTTGCCATTGACGGAAACAATCAGGCCATCATCGGAAACTCTGCCCGCCATTTTCTCATTGAGACGCCCGAGCGCGCTGTCTATTCCATCAAGCGACTGATGGGCCGCGGCGTCGAAGATATTCAGGAAGAGTTGAAGCTGTTTCCCTTTCGCCTCGCGGAGGACCTTGCACCCGGCGAAGTTCTGCGCATCCAGCTGGGCGAAAAGACGTTCACGCCGCCGGAAATCTCGGCGCTGATTCTCCGCCAGCTCAAGCGCAACGCCGAACGCTTTTTCGGCGAACCCGTCACGAAAGCTGTCATCACCGTCCCCGCGTATTTCAACGACGCGCAGCGGCAGGCCACAAAAGATGCCGGACGCATCGCCGGTCTCGAAGTTCTACGGCTGGTGAATGAGCCCACCGCCGCTTCGCTCGCCTACGGTCTTGATAAAAAGCAGAACGGCATTGTCGCCGTCTACGACTTCGGCGGCGGCACCTTCGACATCTCAATCCTGAAACTGCACGACGGCATCTTTGAAGTCATTGCCACCAACGGCGACACGCACCTCGGCGGCGACGACATCGACAATTTGCTGATCACCATCGCGCTTGACGATATCCGCGGCGATATGGACCTCGACCTACGCCGCAATGCCGAAGCCGTGCAGACCATCCGCAAGGCGGTGATCGAGGCCAAGATTGCGCTCTCGTCGCAACGCACGATTAAACTCGACATCGACTTGCCCGGCGGAAGACGTTACCAGCGCGAGATTACGCAGCAAGATTTCGACCAGCTGATTCAGCCGGTCATCGATCGCACCGTCGGCTCATGCAAGCAGGCTCTGAAAGATGCGGGTCTCAAGCCCGAACAGATCGACGAAGTCGTTCTCGTCGGCGGTTCCACGCGCATTCCGAAAGTTCGGGCGTTGGTGAAAGAACTCTTTCAGCGCGTGCCACACACCGATCTGAATCCCGACGAAGTTGTCGCGCTCGGCGCCGCCGTCCAGGCCAACATTCTCGGCGGCGGATCGGAAGCCACCCAGAACATGCTCCTGCTCGATGTCACGCCGCTTTCGCTGGGCATTGAAGTCGCGGGCGGCGTGACCGACAAAATCATCCTGCGCAACTCGACCATTCCTGCATCGGCCACGCAGCACTACACGACGCAGATCGACGGGCAGGCTAACGTCGCGATTCATGTGCTGCAAGGCGAGCGTGAACTTGCGAGCGATTGCCGCTCGCTGGCCCGCTTCGACCTCAAAGGCATTCCGCCGATGGCGGCTGGCATGGCGCGCATCGAGGTTAAGTTTCTGATCGACGCCAACGGTATCCTCCACGTCTCTGCGCGCGAGCAGCGCAGCGGAACCGAATATCAGATTGACGTTCAGCCCAGCTACGGCCTCACTGACGAGCAGGTCGAAGGCATGATTCTCGATTCGTTCGATAACGCAGAAGAAGATTTCCGCCGCCGGCAGGTAATCGAAGCTCGCCACGAATCCGATACGATTCTCGCCGCGCTCGAAAAAGGCAAGAAGAGTCCAGCGTGGGCGCATCTCACCACGAACGAGAAGAAACAGATTGCCAAGATGGAAAAGTCGCTGGCGGCGGTGAAAGCCGAAGACGACTACCACGCCATTCGCAAAGCCATCGACGCTCTAAACCAGGGCACGACCCGTCTGGCCGAATTAATGATGGACAGCGCCGTTTCGACAGCATTGAAGGGCAAGACGATGCACGAGGCTGACATGGGCCAAGGCCCGACCGCCCCGCATCCGGTAGCGAAAGCGGAGTTTGAATGAGTTCGAACCAGTAGCGCCGGCGGCCTGCCCTGAGCGAAGTCGAAGGGACCCGCCGGCTGTCGCGAGCGCGTCTCGCGCTCGCAGCGTGAAGCGGCAACAAAGCCGGAGAGTTTTTGAGGAACGCTTATGGAAGAGAAAACGCAAGGAGCCGGCACGATGACCGAAGACGCGCCCGGCGAAAATACAGTCGAAGTCACCTTCCTGCCGGAAGGCAAGACGGTGCAATTTGAACTGGGCAAGCTGCCCTACGAGGATCACGGCAAAGAGCAGTCGCTCCTCGACGTGGCGCTCAATTTCGGCGTCACGCTCGACCACGCCTGTGGCGGCAACTGCGCCTGCACCACCTGTCACATCTGGGTGAAGGAAGGAAAAGAGAATCTTTCTGAGATGGACGATGACGAGGCCGACCGCCTCGACATGGCGGCCGATTTGCAGTTAAACTCGCGTCTCGGCTGCCAGGCACAGATTACCAAGCCCGGTAAGGTGGTGGTGGAAATCCCCGCCTGGAACCGCAATTACATTTCGGAAGAACATCATTGAAAGTCAGCAATTAGCATTTAGCACTTAGCCAATTCGAGCACTATCGTCGACTGTCGATGAATGGCTAATTGCTAACTGCCAATTGCCAACTGCTCGTATGCAAGGAGCTTCTCCATGCCCAAAACGCTTACCTGGGACGACGCCGAAGACATCGGCATCCTGCTTTCCGAGGCGCATCCCGAAATTGACCCGCTCGTCGTCCGCTTCACCGACCTGCATCGCTACGTCACCGAACTTCCCGATTTCAAGGGCGATCCCAAAGCCTCCAACGAAGGCAAGCTGGAAGCCATCCAGATGGCATGGCACGAGGAAGTCCAGGACCGCACGCAAGGATAGGGCATCGCCCTCGGAACTCCTGTACAACAACAAAGGACGCAAGCCAATCCGGCGGCGTCCCTCATCTTGATCCAATTTCTGAGCTTCTTCTACCCAACCGTGGCCGCTGCCAGCGGCTCTTCCACGCTGGCTTCCCGCAGAAACTTCGCCGCTTCTTCCGGTGGCGTGGGATTGATATAAAATCCCGTCCCCCATTCGAATCCGGCGGTCTTGGTGAGCTTGGGCATAAACTCCATGTGCCAGTGGTAGTGATCGTTGGTGGGGTCGTGCACCGGTGAGGTATGAATCACTAGGTTGTATGGAGGATTGTCGAGCACGCGGTCGGCTTTGATCAGCAAAGTCTTCAGCGCCCGCGCCAGGTTCTCAAACATGTGCGACGACGAGTTCTCAAACGCCGATTCATGCTGCTTGGGCAGAATCCACGTCTCAAACGGAAAGCGCGGAGCGTACGGAGCGATGGTCAGGAAATTCTCGTTCTCCCCCACCACCCGTAGCCCATTTTCCGTCTCTTGCCGGATGATGTCGCAGAACACGCAGCGTTCTTTGTAGAGGTAGTACTGCTTCGAGCCCTCCAGTTCCTGCGCCACGTTAATGGGCACAATCGGCAGCGCGATGAGCTGTGAGTGAGCGTGCTCCAGCGACGCTCCCGCTGCCTCGCCGTGATTCTTGAAGAGCAAAATGTATTTGAAGCGGCGGTCTTTCTTCAGATCGAGAATGCGGTCGCGGAAGGTCCACAAAACATCTTCGATACGTTTGGAAGGCAACGTTGCCAGGGTGGCGTTGTGATCGGGAGTCTCCACGATGACCTCATGCGCCCCAATCCCATTCATCCGGTCAAACATGCCCTCGGCCTGGCGATTCATATTTCCTTCGATGCCCAGGGCCGGAAACTTGTTCGGCACCACGCGCACGGTCCATCCCGGCGTGTCGCGTTGCGACGCCGGCCCGCCATTGGCGCTGGGACGGTAAGCCTGAATTTCCGGCGGCGTC